>CAPYQR010000123.1:374-4676 GCA_948742005.1 uncultured bacterium | reverse complement strand
ATTAATTCAACCGACTTAAGGTTTGATTTAATTATTGCTAATGCAAGCTTGCAATGGTGTTTTGATTTTAAATTTGTATGTGAAAAATTAAAATCTCTTTTAAAAAACGAGGGAATTCTTGCGATTTCGATTTTTGGTACAAAAAATCTTATTGAAATAAAAGATATTTTTAATATCGGATTAAATTATCCTGAATTAAAAACACTAACAACTATTTTTGAAAATTCAAAAATTACACAAAAGCAAGAAAAATTAAACTTCAAAAATTCTTTAGATATTTTGAAACATTTAAAATCAACAGGAGTTAATTCAATTTTAAAAAACAAATTAAGCTATCTTGAAATCAAAGAAAAACTTTCAAAACTCGAAGAAAAATATCAAAACACTTTAACTTACGAACCTGTTTTTATAATTTATCAAAAAAATTAAACAATTTTTTAAATATTTAATTTATTTTAATTTTATTTCTTTTCTTAAATCATCAATAAATTCATCCCTGTACAAAAAGCCTAAATGCGCACCGTTACTCAAAAGAGTAAGTTTATCCTCGCAGGTGTTTTTAAGATGTCTTAAATCTGTTTTATTTATCAAATAATCATCAAGGCTGTGATAAATTTTATAATTATCAGCATTGATTAAATAATCGTTAATTCCCTCCATGCTTGTTAATTGGGCAACATCGTTTGTTGTTAATCCGTCTTTTACAAAATATTTTGTCATATAATCTTGAAAATTCATTGAACTTATTTGCTTATATAATTCCTTTTTATCAGCATCCGGATTGCTCATTGTTTCTGTTTGATAAACCAAATCAGAAAGTTTTTGATTAAAAACAAAAGCACTTATCAACTTTGCTTCGTAATTTGTAAAAGGAAGTTTGTCAAAATTGACCAAAAATTCATCTTTATTGTTATATGCACGTATAACTTTTGCAACGGTATATGCAACCTTTTCTTTAATATCATCAGGATAATTTTTCCATGCGGTTGTTATATCATCAATTTGTGAAATCGCATACAAAAGACTATAAGGCGGCGATATTGCAATAAATTTATCAAAATTATTCGCACCTTTTGAATATTGTTCATCTGCCATAAATAAAACAGCATAAGCACCCAAAGATGTTCCGATTGCAGTTCTTTTAATAAAAGTTCTATCGTATTTTTTGCCTAATTGAGCTGTAATGTTATTAACCAGTGTATTTATATGTTTTATATCTTCTTTAATTAAGCCGACATGATAGTTTTTGTCTAAACTTTTAACAAATTCCCATTGAAAATGACTTCCGAGAATAATTACACTATATCCTTCATCAAAAAACATTTTAGCCAAAATTTTGCCATGGCTGTTATTTGACCCTTCGCCAACCGAGGGAAAAATTACCGCCAGAGGCGCAAGTTTATCTTTTTGCAAAATATAATAATAACGATATTTATCGCATCCGTTAACAATTGGAACATAACCTGTTTTTATTTTTTTTGAAAAATCCCGATGCCAGATTGAAATACTGTTCCACATTGATTTTTCGCTATTATGATAATCAAATAAAGCCGTTCTCATTGAATCCATAACAGGACTCTGCGGATTATAATTGTTTAATGAAATATCCGCTTTTAAATCTTCGTCTTTCAAATGAACAACAATATTAGGTCCTGCGGAATCTAAAAAAGCACCTTTTACGGTTGTTGTTTCTTGTTTATCTTTATTTACAAGGTCTATTTCCTCATCATGAGGAACAATTTTATCTAAAACATTTTTCCTGTCATAATTTGATAATTTGATATATTTTTCAACTCCGAAAAATTCTTTTGCGATAATATAAGGGTCTGCAAAATTTGATTCAACCATTTTTATAATTGGCTGAATATATGCTGTTCTGTTAATCAAAAGCCCCATTTTTATTGCCGCGGCAATTGGAGATGCTATATAAGTTGTTGGATTTAGTGCAAAATCAAATATACGTCCGAAAATATCGCGGGTGTTTGTTGAGGAAATAAAAGGCAAAACAAGAAAACTTCCACATTTCATCTTACATTTTGCAAGCGCCTGCTCCATATCTTCATTATACATTTCAAGTTTGAAAACTTTATCTGCAAAATCAATCAATCCTGCAACGCCAAGCGTTGTATTTATGAAAAATCTTTTTGTTTCATGCCTGATTGCTTCAAAATCTCTTTGCAGTAAAGAACTTACAAGTCTTTTTGGATATTCAATATTTGAATAAGCGCAATTTAAGCTGTTTATCACAAAATCAGGAATCAAAGAAGCCCAGAGCACATGGATTTTTCTAACAAAAATTTTATTTAATCTTAAATTAAAATTGAAAACTTTTCTGTTAAATTTTTCATATTTATCCTCGTTCAAATATAGCTGTGCATAATTTAGATTTTTATTTTCAGCTTGCGATAATTCAACTGCTTGTATTATTCCTGTGTTTATAAATAAAAAATTAAACAACAAAACTACAGTGATTACTTTTTTTAATTTTTTCAAAATTATCTCCATTCAAGATTGCTTAATATAATAAAATATGAGTTAATTTAGTTATATGAATTAATTTTGAAAAAATAAACTAGCTTATTATCCTAATTCCAAATATAAAAAGACCCGTTTTAGGCAAACGAGTCTTTTAAATGTGTTAAATTCTAATTTTATATTGAGAAATGCTTATTTTTTGTGTATCAAGCTTGAAATTTTATTTTTCAAGCCGATTAAACATTTACCCGCTAAATATAGAGTGGCGATAATTACGGCAAAACCTACAAAAGTATCTTTTCCGACTTTGTTATTTTTTGCTTTTTGCGCAATATTTTTTACAGATTCATGATTGTTGATAAATGTATCAGCGGAAACTTTAAAATCTTTAGCATAACCTCGAACCGCGCTTCCGATTTCGTTTGTTCCTTTAATTCCATTTTTAACTACTGCTTTTGCTGTATTTATAATTGCCGTAGAATCAATATTCATAGTTTGTTCCTTTTAAGTCTTTTTAAGCCTTTTATGTTAAAGCTTCAATCAATTCGCCCACAACGCCGGCTTGATGAATAGCATTTTTATAAGCATTAACGCCTTTTTGTGCGATATCCGAAATACCGTCACCGTTGCCATCAACACTTGTTACATAAGCTGTTCCGCCAATAGCGGTTACTGCACCCGCAATGTTTTGAGCTCCGCCTGCTTTGTTTATTACATTTGAAACTTGAGCTTGCGCTTTGGGTAATTTATCAGATAAATTTTGAATTGTTTCAGCTACTCTGTCATTTTTTTCCGCTGCTTTAGTTAAACCTTTATTAACTAAACCGCCAACTACATCTTGAGCTTGTTTTCCGACTTTACTTCCTGCAATTCCATTTACAATTGAACCTATTTGAGTATAGCCTCTTTTACCTAAAGCAAATAAAGCTGCAGTACCAAGTGCAAGTGAAGCAAGAACGCCTAATTTTGATTTTTTATCAGGAGCAAATTCTTCTTCGGTTGTTTTTAATTTTGTAACAATGTTATCTAATTCAGTAAAATTAGTATAACCGTCATAAGAACCTTTAAAAGCTGTTTGATTGTTTACTTTTAAAGAATTTCCTTTGAAGTTTATTGAGTTAACTGCGCCTAGCATATTTTTCTCCTTAAATTGAATTTCAACACACTTTTATAAAATACGAACATATTTTTAATTGCTATTTTAATAAACAAAATTAATAAAATCTTAACAAATATTTACATAGAATAACAATACGTCATATTATTTTACACCAAAATTGTATAAATGCAAGCATTTTATCAGATGATTTGAATATTATTATAATTTTACGAAACAAATTTTAATAAAAATTCCATTATTGTGTTGACAGCTTTTAATTTGTGCTAAAATGTAGCTTGACCTGATAAGGAGTTAATTTAAAAATGCAAACAGTATTAGATTACGAAATAAAAGATATAACATTAGCGCAGCAAGGCAAAAAAAATATTGAATGGGCGCAAAAAGACATGCCTGTTTTAAACAAAATTAAAGAAAGATTTATCAAAGAACAGCCTTTTAAAAACTTAAGATTAACCGCTTCCGTTCATGTAACAAAAGAAACAGCAGCGTTATGTATCGCGCTAAAAGCAGGCGGAGCAGATGCTGTTTTAGCGGCATCAAACCCCTTATCAACACAGGATGATGTTGCGGCAGCTCTTGTAAAATATTACGGAATTCCTGTTTTTGCAATTTCAGGAGAAGATTCAGAAACCTATCATAAGCACATTAAAACAGTTCTTGATCACAAGCCTAATTTTATAATTGATGACGGATGCGACTTATTTGCA
>CAPYQR010000123.1:0-345 GCA_948742005.1 uncultured bacterium | reverse complement strand
CCGATTTATTAAAAGATATAATAGGTTCTTGCGAAGAAACTACAACAGGAATAATCCGTCTTAAAGCAATGGAGCGCGAAAACAAGCTTCAATTCCCCGCTCTGGGCGTTAACAATTCTTTAACAAAACATTTATACGACAACCGCTACGGAACAGGACAAAGCGCGCTTGACGGAATCATCCGTGCAACAAATATTCTCCTTGCAGGAAAAACCTTTGTTGTCTGCGGTTACGGCTGGTGTTCAAGAGGTGCTGCTTCTAAGGCACGCGGAATGGGCGCAAACGTAATCGTAACGGAAGTTGACCCCTTAAAAGCTCTTGAAGCGGTTATGGACGGCTTTAGGG
>CAPYQR010000122.1 GCA_948742005.1 uncultured bacterium | reverse complement strand
GCGGAGCAACCGGCTGTTAACCGGTAGGTTGTTGGTTCGAGTCCAACCTGGGGAGAAGTTTAAAAGAGGCTCAATTGAGCCTCTTTCTTATTTTTATCAATCATAATTAATGCAATAATAAATTTTTTACTTATATTTAATTTTAAACCAAAATCACGGTGTTATTTAACACCTTATTTGCAAATGTACGCTTAAAATGCAAAATGCCTGAAAAGCGGCTTCATGTTTAGGTTTTAGAGGTCGGAAATTTTCCAAAATTCGCAAATCAACTGTCCTTAAGAGTCCTTGAGTTGTCCAAATTTGTCCAAGCTTGGACAGTTGCTCTAAACCTCAATATAGCCGAAGTTTAGACAGCATTTATATTTGTACGGTTAAAATGCGAAATTTGGAATAGGACTTTTGAAAAACATAATTAAGCAATTTTTTTTTGTAATTTGTTTTTACTATTAATATAATACTTTTAAAAGGAAAATTAATGATTAATCGTATTGGTAATTTTACTCCAATAGCAAATTGTAATAATTATAGAGGTATAAGCTTTACTTCAAATTCAATAAGACGCGATACTATTGAAATAAGTTCAAAACAAAAGTACCGGTATATTAATACTGATGATACTTCTTTATTTGATGGTTATAGCAAAAAAAGAATAAAGTCTTTTGATGAAATTGCACCTGAAAATTTAGTTATGATTCATAAAACCGACTATTTCCCTGAAAAAGGCACAATAAAATCACTAAGAAATTCAATTGAAAATGAACAAGGACAAAAAGGATTTCGCTCAACTGTTCATTTTTCAATGAATCAGCCCGTAAAAAGCCATATGCTGGGCAATTGGGATAATAAAAAATTTGCAATAATTATGCCTTTTAAAGATACCATGAACGATAAAAGCAACATTGCAATAGGTGGTAAATTAAATGATTTTGCAATGTCTGGAAATGTTGAACTTCCTGATAATGCAATCATAGTTCAATATAATAAAGAAATACCGGAGGGCAAATTAAGAATTTCAAAAGATAAAGAAACCGGAATTAAAATTGTTGAAACATCTGAAAGCAATGTATCAAAAACCACTGAAACAGTAATTAAAAAGATGGGCTATACAACATTTAAAGATTTGGTTGAAAGTGATGAAAATATCACAAGCGATGATATAGAAAATGCGTGGGATAATTTTTGTGCGGAACAGAACTATATCAATATGCATGCAACATATTTACCTCATCATCAAGCAGATTCATTGTTTCCAACCCTATATTTCTTGAACTTACTTGATGATTGGACAGGAGTAGATTTATTTGGCTGTGATTTAGATTATAAGCAAGAATTATTAAGTGTTATTAAAGATATAAAGCAAAATACTCCAAAAAATAAACCTTTAAACTTTGATATTGAAAAACTTGAAAGAATAATTACAGATTCTGACACACCTGAAAGCGCGTACAAAAAAGCGCAAGATGAATTTGGCTTTTATTTTATTCCGCAAGAGACAAATAGTTTATTTTCCCCAAACAAAAATAGGCAAATGATAATTGAAGACCTCAGAAAAGATATAATTGAAAAATTTTATAAACCTATGGAAGAAAATTACATAAAAAATTTTGGAGAAGAACAGCGAGAAAATTTTAAGATGTGTTTTAAGGATGCTTATATAAGCGGAAAGCTAAAATCAATAATATCAGAGTGCGTGCGTGCAACAATTAATATTTCAAGCGAAAATGATGATAATTATTTAACAGAAATACCTGATATAATTGAAGAATATAGAAACTAAAATTCATAAAAATTAAAATTAAAGATAATAGAAATATACAAAAATACGCTAAAAATTTAGATGCAAAGCCCCTTGAAATATGATTAAAATAGAGTTAATATGATTATAAATATGAATTGAAATTAATATCTTCAATGTTATCATATAATCTTGGTTTATTTCCAGCCTGTGCTACATGAATTATCAAAAGCACTGTTAATATTTCTCAAACTGCAAGTGTATTTGAACACGGGAATATTGTTTGTTTTGATTGCGTTTTCCGTTTCGGTGTTTTTTATTGCAGAATTTAAAAAGCTTTTTTTATTTAACACGATTGCCTGAATTTTGGGCTGAAAAACCACGACTTCATTTATATATTCGGCATCTTCCCTGTTTTTTAGCATATACTTGTGCAGATTATTTAAAGCTTCGTTTATTTTATCGGCATTTATTATTCTGCCCGAATCCAATTGCAAATCTTCAATTTCTTTTTTGTTTTTATATTTTTCAACCAAATTAAAAAATTCAACATATTCATCATCAGACAACTTTAATTCTTTCTTTAAAAAATCGGCGATTTCCTTTCTTTGGCGTTTGTTTCTTTCGGCTTTATATTCATCGTTTTTATTGGTTGTGTTTCTTGTGTAAATATAATCTTTAAAATGTTCAAAGCCTCTGTGTCCGCCTGTACAGCCTACATTTACGCCGCCAAGGGCGATATCAGAGTTTGTCGAATCTAAAACTACGCTGCAGCCATTATTGTAATAAGTTTCAAGCTCATTTTGCGCGTTTAAAAAACTTGTGCTCGAACAAATTTCCTTGCTGTCATCACAAATATTCAAAAGAGAGCTTAATTCCTCACTTGAGCTATGGCAAAGCAGGTTTAAATCTTTTACTTTTATACCTGCAGGAAAACCAAATTGCTCCAAATCGGCTTCTTTGTCGGTAAAATCCAACAACATTATTCCATCTTCGGTTTTAGGGAATTTTGATTTATCCTCAGGCAGATTATCCGCAAAAAGCACAGGAGCGTTTGTTTGTATTTTTTTGATGTTTTTTTGCACTTCATTAATTAAATTTTCATCGGGAGAATATTCAAAGCCTGCTGATTGAGTGTCTGCTTTTTCAAGGATTTGTGCAATTTTAAAATCGTTCGGATGTCTGAAAATTGCTGCCAAATCCTCAGCACTTGTGTTTTGGGTTGTCCAGTGGCTATTTAAAATTAAATTATAAATCCTTTCTTTTTCGCAAAACGAAACGGGAAGTTTTTTTATAATTTCTTTTGCATAATGAGCGCTTGGTACTTGATGTTCTTCATCAATCAGGGTTTCTTTTTTGGCGATATCATGAAACATTACGGATAAAAACAAAATTTCCTGCTCCTCGGGGGAAAGATTTTTGGTTTCAGGATTTTCAAGACACAATTTTAAATCATCAAGCGTGTGAAAGTCGACACTGTCGCCTCTGTGCTGAATTTTTCCCACAACAGATATAAATTCAGGAAAAACCTTTACAAAGCTGTTTAAAATATCTTCTAGGTTTTTATCTTTGTCATCCAAAATAAAATTGTTATCAAAAGTAAATTCGCCAACGTATTGTTGGGTTTTTAATATTGCCGTTTGAATATTTTTTGGAAAATCTGAAATATCGGCTTTGTTTGCAATCGGATATTTTATAATGTCGTTTTGATTGTCAATATTGAATTTGAAATAATCAAAAACCTGTTTTTTCCATTTGGTTTTAAATCTTTTATTGCGCTGTTAAAATCCAAAATAAATTCTTGTCTTGGATATTTTAAAGGGAAACCTTTTTTATATTTTGTTAAATCGCAATCTTTAAGTGCTAGGGATAAATTTTCATAATCAAAAATTTCGTTTTTAATAAATTCTCTTGCAATGTTTTCATTAATTTCAATTGCGCTCACGGGTTTGTTTTTCATTCTTTGTAAAAGTTCTTCTTGAAATATCTTTTGATGTCTGAAATTAAAGGAATTTGCGCAAATTTGTCCGAATCGGGCAAATTGTTTATAAATTCTTCATCAAAACGATAAGCAACGGTTCTTATAAAATCTTTTTGTTTTGCAGTTGTTTCAATATCGAAATTTTCATAATCTTTTATATGGTCTATTTGCATACTGATATCCATTGGAATATCGGATTCATGTCTTGTGTTGTATTTTTTTAGAGAATTTTTTGCCATTTTATACATCATATCCAAATCCCGGGCATTGATTCCCTCGCTATCCAATATCGAAAATTCCATCCAATCAAGATTTTTTTGTCGATACGAATTTGTCAGAGGACGGATGTTTTTAATGTAATAAAAATGTTTTTCTTCTATTTCGTTATAATTAAATTTTGCAAGTTTAAAAATTTCCTCGCTGGATTCTTTAATACTTCTCAAACTATAACCCGAATCCAGAAACATTTTCGTTAATTTTACTTCGTTTAATTTTGTATCGAATTGTTCTTTGACAAATGAAACATTTGGAATATTTTTTATAATTTTAATGCCTTTTTTGAGATATTCTCTCAAATAATCCTTGTTGTCAGGCAAAAAAGGATTTGGAATTTTATCAATTACCCGTTTTTCAAAAACGGGATTTTGCGCAGGTTTTTTATCGTCTTTTTTGTTTAAAGAAGTAAATCTTTCCAAGCTTGAAAAAGAAATTTTGTTGTTTAAATTCATAATCCAGCATTTTTAATATTAAATTAATAAAAACAAATACCAAACAAAAATTGCCTTTGTTTAAGCACTCTAATCTCCGAAAACAACAAAGGGAATGTTATGCTCAAGCGCATATTTTTTCAAAAACTCGGTTCTCTCGCTTATTGATTTTGGTTTTGCTCCCCAATTAGTTTGGATTTTTTGTTCAAAATCAGATAATGTTGTTCTGTTTAAAAATTCGACAGGATTGTTAATTTTTTCTCTTTCATCA
>CAPYQR010000121.1 GCA_948742005.1 uncultured bacterium | reverse complement strand
CAATAGCACAAAGAAATATTGACAGCGATGAAGCGCTTGAATATATTTTCAAAAAAGGAAACCGCCCCAAACGCCCGACAACAAGCGCGGCAATAGTAAAAGAATTATTGGAAGCGGTTGCTTTAAATGTTGCAGATAAAGACAGAAGAGAAGATAGTGTCAATAATATTTTATTTGTCTGGAGAGATGATTGCGGGCAAACTCTTTTTGAAAGCTTTAAAAATGAATCAAAACGCTTAAATGATTTATTCCGCACAGCTCTTATTTCTTCGCGCGATTTACCGGGACTTCAATTAAAAATCCTCGGCACAAAAACAGATAAAGGAAAATATATCGCAACTTGTATAAAACCACAAGACTGTGATTGGCAAACAAAAGAAGAAATAAACGAAACATTGTATGATTTATGTATTGAAAACAAAATTGCCGATGCGGCAACAAGAAATAAGCTTTATAGAGCTTATGAAAGTTTTCTTAATGATGACAATCTTCAAATTCTTCGACGCTTTGTCAAACAATAAAAATAATGAAAATCAAAAATAACACATTCAGCGAAAAAATTAACTTATTAAAAGCGCTCGCAATAATGGTTGTTGTTGCGGGACATTTGGAGTTTTCTTTGATTCCGATGTTTCCTCCTTATTCTTTTCAAATTGTGTTATTTTTCTTTGTTTCAGGAATTTTATTCAACCCTGAATATTCATTTTTTAAATATTTTAAAAGAAGACTCAAAAGCTTAATTCTTCCTTATTTTTTATATGCCTTTACTTATTTAATAATAACTCTGGCAATAACGCCTGTGACGGGCAAATTTTGGGGGTTGGAAATTAATTTATTTAATGAAATTATAATGCCTTTTTTAACAGGTCATCAGCTGGATTTAATTTCATCTTTATGGTTTGTTCCTTGTCTTTTTATAACGCTTTTAATTTATAAAATTTTCAATTTTAAAAATAAAAGCAGATTTTTCAATTTAAGCAAATTGATTTTCTTTTTAATTTTGGCGCTTTTAGCAATTCATTTTCAAAATTATGCACAAAATATAAAATTTCTTTGGCTTTTTCGTGCAAGTTTTGCGCTTTTATTTATTCATTTAGGATTTTTGTATAAAAAATATTTTATTGAAAATAATTTACAAGACAAAATTTTTAAAAACAAAATACTTTGTTTTGTTTTAATTTTACAAGCCGTTTTGTGGTTAACAAACAAAGATTTTACCCCGCAAGATGGAATCGGGCTTCATTTTCTTCTTGTCTGGGGAAAATACAACAACCCCGTTGTTCCTATTTTAACAAGCTTGAGCGGGATTTGGATTTGCTTATTTGTTATTGAAATCCTGTTTGATAAAATTAAACATTGGACTTTTTTGAATAAAATCGGACAAAACAGCTATCACATCATGGCAAATCATCTTTTAATTTTTAATATAATGACTTATTTAATTCTTTATATCAAAGGAATTCCCTTTGATATTAAAAACAATGCCGATATTTATTGGTTTTATTGTCCTTTAAAAACAACTTATTTTTATTTTTGCACAGGCATAATTTTAACAACGTTCATTGGAGAATTATTAAAAAAATTAAAGATTTATTTCATCCAATATCCAAATCAGAAAAATAAGCTTGAAATCTAATTCATTTAATTTAATATATAAAAGTTTTTCTTTTGGAAGTTTTTCTGCCTTTTTTAATTCAGTATTTTTATATTCTTTTATAGCTTCAAATGCCGAAAGATGTTCTTTTGGCATTTTAAATAAAATCAAAGCCGTAAGTTCATCTTCCAAAGCAGTGAATGATTTTAATGTTTCAAAAGATTGATTGTAATTTTTTCTTTTTAGACTTTTGCAATCGGCATAATTAATTTTTTTATATTTTTTATAATAATAATTATTCTTATTGATATTACTTTCTAATTCATGTTTCAAAGCAAATAACTCATAACTTGTTGTTTTAAAATTAGTTTTATTTTGCGCAAATGAATTTATAATTGAAAAATAATATTTTTGATAGGATTTTATATCATTTAAGACACAAAAAGCACGCTCCGAAGTTGTTTTACTGACTTTATCGTTATTATTATCATCTTTGCTTTCATTTTCGTTTTCCAAAAGGTTGTTTTGTTCTTCTTGAGTTTGCAAGGCAATCTTTTCGTCAAATTTGTTATAATCTTTCAACACTTTTAAAAATTCTTCTGTTCTTTTAAAATTATTTTTTTCTAAAATCTGATAACATTTTTTAACAATTTCATATTCTTGCGTTGCTTTATCTGTTTTATTTGCATTTGATAAGAAATTCAAAAATACTTTCTTCATTTTTGGATTTAAAATATTTGTATTAAAATCAAATTCATAAGGTCCGTTTATAAATTCTGTTGTTATAATTGCCAATTCTTCTTTAATTGAATCATTATGCTTGAAATTAGGGTATTTTTTAATAAACCTGTTCCAAGAAATAATCCATTCACCCAAAGTCTACTGTGAAACATTAAAATAAGACCCATCAGCAGAATATGGCTCTTTATTTTTAGCTGATAAATATAAATATTGCTTCCAAGATGGAGATAGATATTTTGAAAATTTTAATTTAATATAATCTTCATTATATCTATAAGTTGAATATTCATCACATAGTTCATAAACAAAAAGGCTTGTTTTTGGCTTTGAAAACTTATAAATACCGTTTTGCTTATCAATAAGGACTAATTCAACATCTTCTGCTTTAATCTTTTTAAAATATTCTCCGCTTTCTTCATCTTTTGAATAAATTTTGTCTGCAATTTTAGATGCAAGAATGGAATTAATATTTATTAAATTTTCCAAAAAAACGTCAAAAAATTCATCATTATCCTTTAAAGAGGAAGAATTTTGCAAAATTCCCTCCAAATACACTTCCTGTCTGACTATTAAATCTATAAGGGAATAGCAGGATAGATTTTTCAAACCGAATGGGTCAAAAAAATCTATTGTTTTGTTTTTAATCATTTTATATTTTGGTTTAGGATTATTGTTAACCTGTTGCTGCTGCGTTTTTTGATTTTGGTCAAATAAAAGTTCTTCTTTCTGAGTATTATTTTGCTTATAACTTTTATTTTGGTTTTCAGAGAATATTTTTGATATTATAATCAGCAAAATTAAAAATAATACCAAAACACATAAACAAAATTGTATGATTTTCTTTTTCATATTTTCTTAATTCTTATTTGCTAAAAATTTATATTAATTATATAATAAACAATATGAAAAAGCTGTTTATAGTATTAATTTTTGTGACATCAGCTCTATATGGCTGCAGTTATGATATTTTCAATAAAGATGAGTCTGGCGCATCTGATTTTTATAAAAATTACAAAAAGGAAAAAATAGAAAAATGCTTATCTTATGAGCAAGCTAAAGAAAACCCCGAGCTTGTAGATCAATACGGCTGTGTCGGCGGAGGGTCAGATTTATTTTCCGATGAAACGGTTAATTTGGCTATTGATTATGCAAAACAAATAAAATATATCTTTAAAACCAAAGACATCAAAACCCTTTCGCAAATTGTTTCGTATCCTGTATATATCCATAATTACCCCGGCAAGGATAAAGATATTATCATTAACTCTGAAGAAGAATTATTAAAATTAGATAAAAATATTTTATTTCCCAAATCGACATATAAAGCAATTGACGAAAACAAACTTTTTTGGAATTGGCGCGGTTTTATGCTCGGCAACGGAGAGGTTTGGTTTTGGGCTGATGATAAAGAAAGCAAAATTTCTAATTTAACATTCAATATTACAAAAGACAACTCCTAAAAAAATTTAGAATATGACAATTGGAATATCATTTTCTTGTGCATATTTTCTTAAAAACTTAGGAATTGCTTCATAATTTTTATCGTATGCAAAAACACCCTGGGTTTTCGGTCTTGTAACCAACATTTCACTATAGGCTCTGCCGCCTTTTCTTCTTCCCGACTGCATATTTTTAAATACATCCAATAAGCCCTGCGCAAAAGTTTTATCAACCTTTTCAATATCGGTTATTGTTTTGCAATCTTTTATTTTTTTCATATATTCAATATAATCGCCATCATTTAAATTAAGTTTATCTTTGATTAATTAAGAAATATAATCCCTGTATTGTGTTCTATCATCTCGATATGAATCATCTTCGAGAATATTTTTTCTTGTTCCATGGAATAAATAATCTTGCTTTAAAAGCTCAATACTTTTTGAATATCCCGTGCCAAAATCACGGTAATAGCCCGCCTGAATATCATCATAAGCAACATCCAATATCAAACCCTGTTTTCTAAACGCTCTATAATCATCAGATTTAATATACGAAGTCGAAAGCAATGCTTCGTTATCAATTACGCTAAAAGTATCAAATTTTCTTAATTGTTCTTCATATTCAAGCGCATGAACCAAACCCAGAAAATTTTCTTTTGTCGTATTTTTGTCAAAACCATATTTTGATAAATCATCATCCAGTTTTTTCATATAAATAACAGTATTTCTTATACCACCGGAAGATTTAATTTCGCCGTTTATTATTTGAGAAGCTTTTGGAATTCTTGTTTGCGGAAGCACGATTTGCGTTTTATGAAGTCTTTCTATATAACTATCTACCAAATTACTCATATCATTCAAGTTCTTTTTATATCGATTAAAGAAAGAATCGTCTTTTTTGACTGATTTTAAATCACTTTCACATAAAATTTTTGCAAGTTCGAATGTATTTGTATGCCTTGAATCAAA
>CAPYQR010000120.1 GCA_948742005.1 uncultured bacterium | reverse complement strand
CATCAAAACAGGTTAAATCAACAATTTCAAAGCCTGCATTTTTAAGATTTAAAAAAACTTCTTCGCTTTCGCCATGGCTTCTGATAATACAAATACCCTCACCCTTTAGAGGAACTGATTCAAGGGTTTTAATTCCTTGTTTTTCAAGTTCTTTAATAACATGGGAATTATGAATTAATTCGCCCAAAACAAAAACAGGGGTTTTAGGGTTTTCTTTTTTGATTTTAATTGTTGTATCAACTGCCCTTTTAACGCCATAACAAAATCCGGCATTTTTGGCAAGTTTGATATTTTTTTGCTGTGTGCTGATTTTTCAGAACCAACTTTCTAAAAAAGTCAATATAAAAAATATTGCTAAGTATATTTAAACATAAATATTTTTTTAGTACAATAAAAATATATTAAAACGGATAATTAAATAATGGAATTTCAAGAAAAAGGCACAAAAAACGACATCTTATATTGGTCAAAAAGATTATATCAAAAAGGGATGAGCCCTGCTAAAAGCGGAAATATATCTCTTAAAACAAAAGACGGGATTTTAATCTCGGCATCAGGCGTTTGTCTGAATGATATGGATGAAAATGATATTGTTTTAATTGATTATGATGGAAATGTCATAGAGGGAAACAAAAACCCCTCAAGTGAAAAAATAATGCATAGCGCAATTTACACTCAAAGAAACGACATTAATGCAATTATACACTGTCATTGTCCAATAATAAGTGCATTTGCGGTAAATGGCACTCCTATCAAAAAGCCTATTTTGCCTGATTTTGCACTAATGTATGATGAAATCCCTCTTGTTCCTTATTTTTGTCCGTCAAGTGTTGAACTTGCCGATATAGTCGGCGATTATTTTGAAGATTACAATGTTGTTCTTTTGCAAAACCATGGAATTGTTTTAGGTGCGGATAGTTTACAAAATGCTTTTTATGAACTTGAAGCAATCAGAAGTTATGTTGAAATTTATTTTGGCGCAGAAGTCCTTGGAGGAGCAAAAGCATTAAGCAAAAAGGCAGTCAAAGAAATCAGACATTTGTATTCAAAAAAATAAAATTGACCAAATTAAGCACTTTTATTATAATTTAAATATGCAACCGTTAATCAGCACAGAAACTATGGAAAACCTTACACAAGAAATATTATCTGATATTTCTTCGTGGCGTAAATCAATGATTCACTACATCAAAGACGAAAACCCCGAACTGAACAGCGCCATAATTGAAATTGCGCAAAAATCCGACCTTGACCCAAAAGCAGTTGCAACAGGAGCTTATATGACATATAAGCTTTTAGAAAACGAAGCCAAACAAACACAAATTGACTTGCCACAGTTATTTGAAGAAGAATAAATAAAAAAGTTGCAATTAAAACTATTAAGGTTTAAATTAATATTATGACGGAATTAAACGAAGCTCAAATAGAACAAGCAAAGAAACTTGTTAATATGTCTAAAATTTCAAGAATTTTAGAAAACATAAGAAATGTCATCGCAAAAGATAAACTTCAAAAACAACCTTTGATTTTAAGAATTAATGAAGCTTTTATTTTTAACATTGCAAGAAAAGCAATAGCAGAAAAAAATTCAACATTTATCATGTCTATTGCAGGCGAAAGCGCTTCAGGTAAGACAACTTTAGTTAAAAATACGGCAAAAGCCTGTTTAAAATCAGACACAAATAATGTTTATACCGTTGTTTGCTGTGATGATTATTACAAAGATGCATCTAAAGAATTGAATGCTGCAGGAAGTTATGAAAAACTTTTTGAATCGGGTTTTAGTTTTGACACCCCCGATGCAATCGACCTTGATTTGATGAAAGAACATTTGATTCAGCTCAAAAAAGGGGAGGAAATTCGTTCTCCTTTGTATGATTTTGTTACCTGCGAAAGCAAGAAAGATTCGGTTTTGAAAAAACCCGCAAAATTAATTCTAAATGAGGGTTTGTATGTTTTAAATGACAAAGTGCGCGAAGTTTCAGATGTTAAAATTTATGTTTACACGCCTTTTGAAATAATTAAAGAACGTTGGTTTTTGCGCGCCGAATCAAGAGGAAAAACGGGCTTGGCTGCGCAAATGCAATTTCATGACGTCAATCAGACGGCTTTTCGCTACATTCGCCCGACCATGGATATTGCGGATGTCGTGATTAACGGGATGACAACGCAGGAATACATTGAAGATTTTATAAACGAATTAATCGAAGCAATTGTCAGTGTTATTAATGACAAAAAATTAGAATTATAATTTATTTTGCGTGCAAAAAAATATTTTTTTCCGTTTTGTATGTTTAACGTCTGCAGGAAAGGAAGAAAAATGAAACTTGCCCCATTTTATTCAAACGGATTAAATCAAAATAATAATATTTTTACAAAACAATATAAAAACGCTGCGCAAAGGAAAATTAATTTAATTTCAAAAGATACCCTAAGTTTTGGAATGGCAAAAATTCCAGCTTCGACAATGGAAAATGAAAAATATGATATTAAAAATATTGAAAATGCAAAATTGGTTCTAGAAAGCGCAAAAAGCAAAAAAGATTTAGAAAAATTATTTTTGCAGCAAGATTTTACAAAAGAAACAATTTTATCAACAGCAATTAAAGAAGCGAATTACGAAACGATTGAATATTTGCTTGATTGCGCGGAGGATTTAAGTCCTGATTTGCTAAAAAATATAATTATGAATCCCGCAGGAAAACACTCCGACAATGCTTTGGCGCTTGCTGCGATAAAAGAAAAGGGGCTTGAGGATAAAAAACCGTAAAATTATTATTATCGAAAGCGCAAAATTTTTCAAACGAAGATTTTGAAGAAGCAATCTTTCACAACAACAGCAGACTCTTTGATGACAATTTCTTTGAATTATTTGAAGGAGATTTTGAAATAATTAAAGAATTATTTAGAATAACAAGTAAAAATAATAATATTTCTTGTCAAAAAAGGCTTTTAACAGAAGGAATCGCTTTTGATAACCTTTTAACGCTTCAATTCCGTGCTTGCGATGATATTGACAAGACAGTGGAATATTTCGTTAAAAAAGCAGCGAATTTATCAACGCCTGAAGATGACATCATGTCAAAAATGCTCTGCAATGAAAACATCAAGCCGCTTTTGAGAGGAATTGCCGACAGTTATTGTTTTTGCAAAAGCGGCAAAAAAGGCGAAGCCAAACAAAAAATCGCCAAAACTCTTCAATTTCTTTTTGATTCAGAGGATATTTCGCAAGAAACAAAAAATCAATTAATTTTTCATGACAAAAAGGCAAAATCCCTAAAAAGCTTAATGCAGAACAATAACACGGAAGCTTTTGCGATTTTGTTAGGAAATATCATAAAAGCAGGCGCAACCGATTTCACAAATCGCTGGGTTGAAAACGACCCTTGCAACGGAATCAGAGATGAAATTAACCGTTTATTTATTTACAATGAAGAAATAAGCGGTGAAATAATGCTTAAAGCCATCAAAGTTATTTCCGAGGATGAGAAAATAAGGGATAATTTTATTTATTTATTTTTAAACAAAGGGTTCTACGCCAAAGAAGCGTTTATTAGAAAATATTTTTCACCGAATGAAATTAAAAACGTTTTGTTAAATAAGGATTTTAAATTTAGTATTTTTCACGCCCCCAACACGAAAAAGACCGCAATTAACCTGGCAATAAATTGCGAAGAAATTGATAATAAAAGCTCGATTGAACTCTTGAAGCGTTTTGCACCCGAGATGAAACATGAAATTGCATATCTTGAATCAATCAGCAGTGAAGAAGAATAGATTTCTTATTTATCCGGACAATTATTAAAAATTATTTGCGCGCAGAGGGGATTTTCAAGGGCGTAATCCAAAAGTCCTTTGCCGTTATAATCCAAGTCAAAATAAGCTTTTTTTATGTAATCAACTTCAATAAGCCTGGGGGTAATTTTTCTAAACCATTTTTTGTTAAATTTTTCTTGCTGTTTTAGAGAAAAACTACGTTGAGAATTTCTTTTTTCAAGATAAATTAAATCTTTTTTTGATTTTTTCAATTCACTCATTAAAAAATTTAATTTTTTCATATCATTGTTTTTAACAGCGCAGACAAGAGCATTTTCTCCGTCTTTTCCTGTTTTTTGCGCAATCAATCTGCCCGAATTAACCTTGGCTTTTGAAGCAATTCCAAAAAATAAAACGAGTTCTTTCATATTGCAGTTTTTGATTGTTTTTGAGAGCAAAGTTTCGTCGTTTTCATCTTTTCTTAACAAAATCCATTTTATTTTTGCAGGATTATCAACAGCTTCAATTTCATTAAAAATATCACTTTTATTAATTTTAAAATCATCACAAATTGAATTTTTTACGGATTTTGTTCTTAGAGCATCAATTGTTTCTTTTCTTTTTGAAACCAAAGCTTTAAAAAAAATTTTATTTCCATAATTAAAACCATAGGGTAATATTTTCATTGTTCACGCCTTAAATTAACTGATTTATGCAATATTCAATTAAAATATCATAAATAAAACCTAATATCAAATTTCAAAGAACTTAATTTTTCTCTTGACAAAATATTTTTATATATTATTATAGTAATTGCCTGATGGGGCGTCGCCAAGTGGTAAGGCACCTGGTTTTGGTCCAGGCATTTCGGAGGTTCGAATCCTTCCGCCCCAGCCAATTTTTTTAAAATTTTTATTTTCTACATCTCATTTGAAATATCAACCGGTTTAATTTTATCAGCGTCATAACCGGGCATAATTTTTGCTTTCATTGGAATATAAGCCGAGCTAAACAATGCTTCGTTTTTGTTTGTAAAAGCATCAAAAGCGATT
>CAPYQR010000119.1:4483-4855 GCA_948742005.1 uncultured bacterium | reverse complement strand
ATATTAATCTTATTTCCCAATACAAAAATTAGCAAAAATATCATCTAAAATTGTATCGGTTAAAACTTCGCCTGTTATTTCATCAAGCGCAATTATTGATTGTTTTAAATCCATTGCAAAAAGGTCGGCTAAATCAGAATTTTTTGATGTTTCGATTGCATTTTCCAAAGATTTTTTAGCACGCAAAAGACAGGTTTGCTGGCGGAGATTAGTTGTGTAATTTGTTTCTTGAGGAATTAAATTTTTAATTACATTTGATATTTTATTTTTTAATTCATTAATGCCAAAACCGGTTTTTGAGCTGATTTCAACTAAATCAATATCGCAAAGCCATGAAGTTGAATTTAAATTTTTCAAAGGCAAGTCCGCCTT
>CAPYQR010000119.1:3101-4473 GCA_948742005.1 uncultured bacterium | reverse complement strand
TTTTAACAAAAATAATTTCTTTTCCGTTTGCAATATCAAGTAAATTTTTATTGATTTCATCAATTTTTTCATCAAACAAAAACAAAACAATTTGCGAATTTTTAATAGATTCAATTGAATTATCAATTCCGATTTTTTCTACTTTATCTGCTTGTTGTTTGTCGCGGATTCCTGCTGTATCAATAAAATTAATCAAATAACCGTTAAGATTAATTGTTTCTTTAATTGTATCTCTTGTTGTTCCTTCAATATCCGTTACAATTGCTCGGGTATAATTCAACAGGGAATTAAACAAAGAACTTTTACCGACATTCGGTTTTCCGATTAAACAAGCATTAATTCCGTCTTTTATAAAATCATGGGCTTTTGAATTAAATAAAATTTCATCAATTTCAAGAATTTTATCATTACATATCGAAACGACATCTTTTATATCAATTTCAGCAACATCCTCAGGAAAATCAATTGAAGCAATAAGTTTTGAATATAGTTTTATTAAATCTTCTTTTAAAATATTTATTTTATTTTTTAAATATCCTCCAAGATTTGAAAGCGAATTCTGCGCAGACTTTACACTTTTTGATTCAATAACATCCAATACGGCTTCTGCTTGAGATAGGTCAATCCTATGGTTTAAAAATGCTCTTTTTGTAAACTCGCCTTTTTGTGCCAAACGTGCGCCGTTTGAGAGGATAAGTTCAAGAATTGAATTAATAATCGCCATAGAACCATGGGTTTGAATTTCTATAACATCTTCGGCTGTATAGCTTTTAGGCGCTTTAAAGGGCAAAAGAATTACTTCATCTATTATTTTTGAATCGTTATCTAAAATATGACCATAATTAATCATTCTTGGCTTAATTTCACGCGAGAATATTTTTTGCGCAATTTGAAAGCTCTTATCTCCTGAAAGCCTGATGATACCAACAGCACCCCGCGCAAGAGGGGTAATTATTGCAACAATTGTATCAAAATTATTTTCCATATGGCTAATTTTAACATGTTTATAGTAAAATTTACATAATAATGTTTTAAAGACTTTTAATTTTAAGGAGTATATAATGGATTTTGTAGCATTAACCATAGAAATTCTAAGCAAACTTGCGCAATATGCAGGTGGCTTTGGCATGGCAATTATAATTTTTACAATTTTGATGAGAATCTGCATGTGGCCGATTAATGTTTCACAGCAGCGTTCTATGAAAAACATGCAAATGTTAAGCCCGAAAATGAAGATGATTCAAGAAAAATACAAAAACAACCCGCAATTAATGCAGCAAAAAATGATGGAATTTTATAAAGAACACAATTTTAATCCAACAGCAGGCTGCTTGCCGATGCTAATTCAAATTCCGATTTTCATTATGCTCTA
>CAPYQR010000119.1:2402-3091 GCA_948742005.1 uncultured bacterium | reverse complement strand
GCTCTACAGTGCGCTTATGAGCCCTCAATTTATTCAAATGGCAGGAAATACCAACTTCCTTTTTATCCACAGATTAGATGCAACTATTAAATCAAATGCAGGAATTTCTTCTGACGGAGCATTTTCAATTTCAGGCAAAAATGCGCAATTTCAAAGCGGAAAATCCGCAAAAGTATTTTTAAATAATAATGAAGTTATTGATAATGTTAAAATCGAAAAACCGCAAAAAGCTGTTGCAATTCAAGGCGAAATTGAACCTGAAAAACCAATTGAACTTAAAATTGCGCTTGATAATTTAAATCTGAAATTTTCACAGCTTGATAAAGTCGAAAAAGCACAAACAAGCGTTATGAACATCCTTACAAAAGAAACAGAAAATGTTGAATTTACGCGCAGAGGTGATATTTTAATTGCCAGCATACCAAGTGTTCCTGTTGAAAATAAAACAAACTATGATGTTATGTTTTTAGTTGCACTATTTGGTTTAACCATCTGGATTTCTCAAAAAGTCATGATGGCAACAACCCAAACAAAAAATCAAGACAAAACTCAAGCCGCAATTCAAAAGTCAATGGGAACAATAATGCCTGTTATGATTATCCTGACTTTTGTCTTTATTCCCATCCCTGCAGGAGCGCTTTTGTATCTTGTTACAAGCAATGTATTCCAAATTGTTCAAACTGTTATAA
>CAPYQR010000119.1:0-2392 GCA_948742005.1 uncultured bacterium | reverse complement strand
AAGAAAACAAAAAACAAATCGAAAAAGACAGAAAAAACAACATAATAGATGCTAAAGTTATTGAAACAAAAGAAATTGATAACAAAAAAGATTAAAAAATCTTAACAAGACGAAATTTTAGCTTAAAATATGTTAAAGTTATATTAATATCAGTTAGAAAAGGGTATTGATTTGAGCGAAAAATTGATAATTAAAGGTTTAAATCCGACAAAAGGCGAAGTTTCAATAAGCGGTGCTAAAAATTCGGTTTTAAAATTAATGGCAGCATCACTTCTTTGCTCCGACACCTGTGTAATTTATAATGTTCCCGCTTTATCTGATGTTGAAATAATGCTTGAAGTCTTGGGAGAATTGGGCGCAAAAACAACTTATGACAAATTAAACAAAAAAATAACAATCGATTCTACAAATTTAACCAACTGCACAGCATCAAAAGAATATGTTACAAAAATGCGCGCAAGTTTTTGCGTTTTAGGCGCTCTTGTCGGAAGATTAAATGAAGCAAAAGTAGCGCTTCCGGGCGGGTGCAAAATAGGGGAAAGACGCGTTAATTTCCACATCAAAGGCTTAGAAGCTCTCGGGTTTTCTTGTAAAGTTGAGGACGGATATGTTATTGCAAAAACAAACAAGCTGAAAGGCAATATTGTATGTTTTGATATTCCCTCGGTTGGAGCAACTGAAAATGTCATGATGGCTTCAATCACTGCAGACGGAACAACAATTATTCAAAATGCCGCACAAGAGCCTGAAATTGTCGATTTAGCAAATTTTTTATGCGCAATGGGAGCAAAAATCGAAGGGGCGGGAACAAATCAAATCATTGTAAAAGGAGTTCAACAGAAAGATTTAAGAGGCTGTGAATATACAACCCTGCCCGATAGAATCGAAGCAGGAACTTATATGAGCATCATTATTGCTTCCTGCGGCTCGGGAATTGTTAAAAATATCTTTCCGAATCATCTGACATTATTTGTCGGAAAGCTTCTTGAAATGGGAGCAAAAATAAAATTAATCGACCCGAATACCTTTGAAGTTTCCAATAATCAAAGGCTAAAGCCAATGAACTTTATAACCCAGCCTTATCCCGGCTTCCCGACAGATTTACAGGCGCTTGCAATGGCTTTATTGTGCTGTACGGATGGAATTTCGGTTGTAACAGAGAGCTTGTACGAAAACAGATTTATGCATGTTAATGAGCTTTGGAAAATGGGGGCAAATATTATCATAAACAAAAAACATGCAATAATAAAAGGGGTTGATTATCTTGTTGGAACATCAGTCAAATCAACAGATTTAAGAGCAGGTGCTGCCATGGTGACAGCGGCAGTTATGGCTCGCGGGGAAACAGAAATAACTGAATTATCGCACATTGACAGAGGTTATGAAAATTTTGTTGAAAAACTGCAAGGTTTAAATATTGATGCTAAACGCGTAAGCACACAATTGTGTGAATCTTCAAAAGGAGGAGAAAATGCCCGAATATAAAAGATGGTATGACCATGACCCTTTAATGTTAAAAGTTATTAATATTCTAAAAGATTATCAAGACGAATTAAAAGAACAGGCAAAAATCTTCCTTTCAACAATTGAAGAAAAAGTTTCAAAAGAAGCAATTGATAAATTTTACGAAATGGTAAAACAATATAACGGCGGTTCAAGATGGTATGACAAAGACCCTGTTATTTCAAAAACAATTGAACTGTTAAGAGTTGTACCGCAAAACGTTCAAAGGCAAACAGCGGAACTTTTTATTAAAAGCTTAAAAGAAAGCGGAATTGAAATTGATGAATAAATTAAAATTTCAACATCAGCACTAATTTTTTTAGAGCATTCCTGTTAAACCCATCACAAAAAAGCTTATCACGGTTTTTATTTAAAATTTCATCTCCTAAAAGCACAGAATAGTCCTTGGCATGGTTTTTTACCCTTGCTATAGAAGAAGAAATCTTATAAAAATCATAGCATTTTTCTTCTAAATATTCTTTTACATAATCAGAATTTGCAAGCCTTGCTTCCAATTTTGTTTTTTCTGATATATTCATTTCTTTGTCGTAATATGATGAAATTGTTTCATCGATTCTATCTAAACTTAACAATTTTACCCCTTTGTTTTTAAGATTGTGAATATTTAACAATGTTTTCTTTTATAATATTTCTTGCACGAGCGATTCTTGATTTAACCGTTCCGATTGCACTATGGGTTATGTTTGCAATTTCATCATAGCTCAATCCCTGGATTTCTCTTAACGCAATAGGAATTTTGTAATGATTAGGCAGATTTTGAATTGAATTTTTAATAATAAAATCCAATTCATTATTTATCATTTTATCTTGCGGATTTGAATCAAAATCCGCAACATCAATCATTGAACCGTCATCATCTTTTACAAGG
>CAPYQR010000118.1 GCA_948742005.1 uncultured bacterium | reverse complement strand
AAATTCATTCTAACAAAAGGCATGCGCGAAAGAAAAGCAAAGATGGATGAATTATAAAAATGATTTGCAAAATTATTTTAGTTGTTATCACTTTGTTTTTAATATTATTATTGGCAATAAGTGTTATTAGGTCTTTGTATTCTAACTTAAAAAATTATTTTATATTGTTTTTTAAAGATATGACATTATCGGATGAAGAGCATAAAAATATAAATGATGAGTTAAAGAAGCAGTACAACGAGTCTTCTTTGTATGAGTTTTTAAATTATAAAATTGACACAGAGAATAAAAACAATCAAACCAAAGAAGATTGTAATTTACAGGAAAATATTGATTTATTAATACAGATAAAAGATTTTTATAAAAGTGAAATAAATATATTTTTAAACGATTATAATGAATTTTTAAAAAAAGTAGATTTTATGTTTCAGATGTTTTCTATGCCTATACCAATATATATAGGTATAATTTCCTACATATTAACAGAAAAACATAATAATGAAATAAATTATGGACTCTTAATTTTTGCTATTATACTTTATTTTTATTATTTTATAAGAGTTGTGTGGATTCAATCATTAAAAAATGGTTTTTCAAAAGTTCCTGTTGAATTTCCTTTTTTAATAAAAAATATTTCATTGAAAAAATATTTACAAAGTTATATTATGAACTCGGCTGTATATCTTAAGATACAAAGAGAAAATTTAATCAGACTGAAGCGAAAAATTCAATATATACATGCGGAATATATAGTATGCTCCATATTTTTAATTTTTGTTATAATAATTATGTATATTGCTAAATAAAGGAGAATAACATGGATAAAAAACATTTGTTGGAGTTAAAAAAGTTATATCAACGATATAAAGCAGGTTATACTTTAACATGCAGTGAAAAGGAGTTATTGCAAAGGTTTATAAAACTATCTCATTCTGATAAAATTGAATTTTCGCAATGTGTAAATGAATCTGTTGAAGATATAGAAACTTTTATAGAAAAAGATATTAAAAGACAATAATAACCACTGTGGCACATTTGATTGTATATGAGTTTGAAAATCGTTAATTCATTTTATGTTAACATGAATAATGCTAAGATTTCACTTGTGCTTGTAGTAATTTTTGAAAGATGCTGTCTATTAACTTTAAGTAATTGCTTATAATTTAAAAACAACTGGTTAAATCTTTCATCTGCAACCATTTTAAAAGAAAGCTTTTAGGCTTTCTTTTTTATTGCAAACAATTTTATCTTACGCTTATCCCTTCATCCATATATTTAATCAAAGGATAAATAAAGAATTCAATTATTCTTCTTTTATTGATTTCAATTTCGGCATTTAAGGTCATTCCTGTGGAAATTTTTTGTTCCTTGCCGTCAACAAGTAATGTGTCATTATCTAAAGTAATATAAACTTCATAAATTAACCCTAGTTGCTCGTCATTTATGCTGTTTTTAGAGATTGATTTAACTTTTCCTTTTAGGATTCCGTATTTTTGAAAATCAAATGTGTCAATTTTAATTGAAACGGGCATATCGGGTTTAACAAAGCCAATATCTTTATTTAACACAGTAGCTTTAATTAAAAGCGGTTTTTCAACAGGGGTTAGGGCGATTAATTCTTGTGCAGGGGTTACAACAGCGCCTAAAGTATGAATTAAAAGTTTATCAATATAACCATCTGTTGGAGCGACGATTTTTTGATTAATGTTGCTAAACTCGATTTGTTCTTTATTTGCTTCAAGTTCTTTGATTTGCTTTTGAGTGTTTGCTAGCATATCAAGATTTTTTGTTTTAAAATCAGCTTTAATTTGAGCAATTTGACTTTTAACCTGTGCTTGTTGGGTTTTTAATCTTAAGATTTCAGAATTTGTCCTGTTCACTGATTCTAAAAGTGAATTTACTTTATCTTGCTGTTCTTGATAAGAATTATATGCAATTATATCTTTAACTTCGTTTAATCTTTTTAATTTATCTTTTGCGCTTCTCAATTGAAATTCATAATCTCTTTTTTGAGCTAAGGCGGAATTAATTTGATTTTGAATTTGATTAATTTCATCGGTTTTTGTTTTAATTTCGCTGTTTAAAAGTTTTAGATTTTCTTCATATAACTTTTGTTGCGTTTTTGATTCTTCATCGTTATTTAATGAATTAAATTTTGTGCCTGTTCCGCTTGCTTCAAGTCTTTTTGCTTCAAGGTTTGATTGAGCCAGGTTTTTTTCGATTGATTTTAGCTTTGCATCTGTTGTTTTAGAATTAATATTAATTAAAAGCTGGTTTTTTCGAACAAATTCTCCCTCTTTAACTAAAATTTCATCTACAACTCCTGTTTCAAATGCCTGGATAATTTTTGCTTCACCATCAGGAATAACAACACCGCGAGCGTTGATTACAACATCAATTTTGCCTAAAGTTAACCAAAGAATAGTAACTATAATTAAAGCTGTGATTGTCCAAAAGGTAAAATGCCCTAGAGGGCTTGTCGGAGCTTCTTCAATTTCAGATAAAAGCGGTTTAAATTCATAAGAATCGTTAATGTTTTTGATTTTTTCTCTTAATTTATTGAGCATTTACCACTGCTCCTTGCTGCGAATAAAGGAAATGATAATATCCTTTTTCGTTTTTCATTAATTCTGTGTGGTTTCCTGCTTCAATTATTTTTCCTTTATCCATAACCAGAATCACATCACAGTTTCTAACAGCAGATAATCTATGGGCAATAATAAAAGTTGTTCTTCCTTTAGTGATTGAATCCATGTTGTTTAAAATAATTCTCTCTGATTCATAATCAAGGGCTGATGTTGCTTCATCCATGATAAATATTTTCGGGTTTGTTATTAATGCTCTTGCTATTGCTATTCTTTGTTTTTGTCCGCCGGATAGGGTCGAACCGCGCTCGCCTACGATTGTATCATAGCCTTGCGGCAGTTGCGAGATAAATTCATGGGCTCCTGCTATAGTTGCCGCTTCAATAATGGCTTCAATTGAGGCATCGGGGCGGGCTTGGGAGATATTTTCTCTGATTGAGCCTGAAAATAAATAATTTTCCTGTAAAACAACGCCGATATTGTAGCGCAGCCAGTATGGGTTCATTTGTCTTAAATCGATTCCATCGATATAAATGGCGCCTTGGTTTGTTAGATATAATCTTTGAATTAACTTAGTAATTGTGCTTTTTCCGCTGCCGCTTCTACCAACGATTCCGATGCTTGAGCTGGGTTTAACGTCAAAATTGAAATTATTAATTGCATAAGGTAAATTAGGGGCATATTTAAAGCAAATATTGTCAAATTTAACCGCCCCTTGTAATTTGGGTAAAGTTATTGCTTTTTCGTTTTGAAGTTCAATAGGATTATTTAAAATATCCCCGAGACGGTCAATCCCAAGCAGGCATTGCTGAAATTCGTTCCATAAATTAACAAGTCTTAAAATTGGTGCGCTGAATTGATTTGAAAACATTTGAAAAGCGATTAATTGCCCGATTGTTAGTTTGTTTGCGATTACTAATTTTACTCCAAAGTATAAAATCGCAATTGTCATTGCTTTTTGAAGCATTGTTACAATGGCATTTAAGATATTTCCTAAATTGGCAAGTTTAAAAGAAGATGTTATATATTTTGCTAAATAATTTTCCCAATTTTTTTGCATTGCACCTTCAACAGCTAAAGATTTAACGGTTTGAATTCCTGTAACCGATTCAACAAGATAAGAATTTGATTGTGCTCCCATTTGAAATTTATTCTCAAGGCGGGAGCGAAATTCAGGTGTAACAATTAAATAAATAACAGCAATTATTGCAACAAAAGCAATAACTGTAAAAGTGAGCAAAGGGGAGTAAATAAACATCATAATTACAAACACAAAAGAAAAAAAGACATCTAAAATAACAGAAATTGATTTATTTGTAATAAATTCTCTAATTTGGTCTAATTCTCGAACGCGGGTTATGATGTTTCCAACTTTTCTGTTTTCAAAATAAGTATAGGGAAGTTTGAAAAGATGATTAAAAAGCTTTGCTCCTAGTTTAGCATCAATTTTAGAAGCAGTGTGAATAAATATATATTTTCTTGAAAAATTTAACAGAAGTTCAAATATCATAACCGCAACAAATGCAAAAGCTAAGACATTTAAGGTCATCAAACTTCGATGTACTATGACTTTGTCTAAAATCACTTGTGTAAACAAAGGTGTTACAAGCCCGAATAATTGAACAATAAAAGAGCCTAGCATAACTTCAAGAATAATTTGTTTATAAGTTAAAATTTCATTAAAAAACCACTTGAAGCCGAATTTAATTTGTGAATTAATAAGCTTGTGCGATAAAATGATAAAATTATTATCACAAAGCTCATTTAATTCATCATAGCTTATATCTTTTGTTTGATTGTTTTTGATATCAAAAACAAGGCAATGATTGTTTTGTTTGTTAATTTTTAATAAAACATCAAATTGAAAATCTTTTTTAATTATAATTGCAGGAAGTGGATATTTATCGGATATTTCCTCGGGTGAAATTTCCTTAACCTTAGCCTTAAAATCAAACCTTTTTGCAATGCGCAATAGTTCTTCAATTAAAATTTCGTTATCGCTAAGCGCAAATTCCCGCACAACAGAGCGCAGGTCAATATTAACCCCGTTAACTTTAGCAGCAATATCAAGTGCTATTAATCCTGTTTGCATAATTTTCCTTTAATGACTTGCAACTAATGTCATTAAGTCTTCGTTGTGAGTGTTGTTATCTATTGGAATAATATCGGCTTCTTGAGTTCCATAAGAAGACATATCTTGGATAATTAAATTAACATCATAATCTGAATTATTGCTGACATTGTTTTCAATCTCCGTATAACACACCGCAACATTAGCTGTAGTTGCAGTTAATAAATTTCTTACTTGGTCATAAGTTAAAGAAGTATTATCGGAAAATTT
>CAPYQR010000117.1 GCA_948742005.1 uncultured bacterium | reverse complement strand
CTTTGTATCCTCCAAAAAGCCTGAGCAAAGATATTTTTAACCTTGATTTAATCAAAAATCTTATCCCGACACATGATGACATTTATTTTTGGGCAATGGCAATTTTAAATAATGTCAAAATCGAAGTCGTGGGCGGATTTGATTATAGTTTTTATTACACAAAAAACGCAAAAACAAACGGACTTTGTCAAAACAACACAAAATCCGGAAACGGGATAACAAGCGAGGAAGCATTTGATAAAATCGCTCAAAAATATCCTGAAATTATTGAAAAGCTAAGAAGAAAGTTGAAACCATGGAAAAAATTTCGGTCGTAGTACCTACTTTGCAAAAAAATAAGAATTTGCTTTTAAATTTAATTGAAAGTTTGAACAAAGATTCAAATGTTGGCGAAATTATCGTGATTGACAATTCCACAAAAGGTTTTGGGGAAGATTTAAATAAATTCGCGGCGAAAATTAAATTAATAATTCCCGAAAAAAATATTTTCGTTAACCCCGCATGGAATTTGGGCGTTGAAACGGCTGAAAACGAAGTCGTGGCGCTTTTGAATGATGATATTACAATTTGCGAGAATTTTTGTTCCAGCGTTGTTGAAAAAATGAATCCTGAAATGGGAATTATTGGAATTCATTGCGATTTTGTCGAAGTTGTTAAAAATATTTGCGCTTGCCCTTTAAAAACCGATTTATTTTTAAAAGAATCAAAACAAAGAAACATGCATTTTGGAATTGCGATGTTTTTTTATAAATCCGCCTATGAAAAAATCCCCGATGACATTAAAATTTTCTATGAGGATGATTGGATTTTTAAAAATGCTCAAAAAAAAGGGGCGAAAAAATTATTCAATCCAAAACCAAAAAATCTGCCACTTTGGCAGCCTTTCAACAAGTTCAATGGGCAAAAATCCGATTTTTAAGCAAGATAAAAACAATTACAAAAAACGAATGCTAAAATGGCATCAATTTATTTTCGATTTTGAAAAAATTTACCAAGGTTTTAGAATCAGGATTTTCAACATCGAAATTACAAAGCATTTTGGGAAGAATTGGTGAGAATTATTATCTCTTCGATAGAACAACTATTTTTTCATAAAAATTATATACCTTTTTAAATAAATATGCGGCATTGTTTTGATGTTGCGGAAAATTGTAGTATATTTGAGCAATGCAAACTAACATTGTAATAATTAAAGTAACAATTAAAGGCAAATATGTTCTGCTAAATGTTGTGTGCTCAATTTTATTTCTGTTTTCTTGCGTATATTGAATCATATTGGAAATAGAGGGCAAATATTCAATTCTGAAATTATTATCTGATTTATTTACGCTCATTAAATTTTCGATTGCTTTATTATAAAAATCAATCGCAGTTAAATTGTTTGATGTTTTATATGCTATTCTTCCCAGGTAATGATAAGCCATTGCGAGTTCGGATTTGTTCTTTTTTTCATGCTGCGATAAAGCTCTTTGAATATAAAAGGTTGAATTTTTATAATCTCCAAGACAATAATAAACTTTAGCTATGGCAAAAAAAGTATTAAAGTCTTTTTCTCCTATACTTTCAATCGTTTCTATGGTTTGCTTGTATGTTTTATGTGAAAAAAATTTTTTAAAATTTATATAATTTAATAGATTTATTAGCCAATTACTGAATGGTTTTGGAAAAAGTTGTAAAAAGTTGACGGATATAAAACGTCTTAACTTTCTAAGAAAAAAATAAAAAATTTTATAAGTTACTTTTGGTAAACATAATATTAAAATAAACATAAAGATATTTATAAATATAGAATAAGATATTTTATTTAAATTCAAGTATAAATTGATGATTTTTTGAGTAAATGGCGCAAAAATGAAATATGTAGTAATTAGAAAAAAAGAAATCTTAATGAAAGTTATAAATATTTTTGTTAATTCATAATGTGAGTCACACCTTCCAAGTAAAATATCTACAAAAATACTTTTGTGTTCTAAATTATTTAATTTTAGTTCATTGGAATTTTTAAATGCTTTGCAATAGTAAAAAGAAGACAAAATAGGATTGTGCATTTTGAAATTAGAATGAGCAATGTAGGCATATATTATTGGTTTTAGAAAACTATTGTTTGCTATTAAGCGCTCATATTCCCTGTATATAATATTAATGAAATCAATATTATATTCCTGAAAATCCGAATAAATTTCAACAAATTCGTTCAATTTATTTAATATTTTTTTGCAAACTTGAAAATATTTATTTGCTTCCTTGTATCTGCCAAGATTGTAATTGCCTATTCCTATGAGCATAAAAATATGCAAGTTTGAGATTAAATATTTTTGACCTATTGTATAAAAAGGAAAGCTGTCACAGGATTTAATTAATTTTTTGATTTCATGACTTTTTGAATAATTAATTAATGATAAAAAATCGGATTTATTATAAAAATAAAGTACTTTTTCTACAATTTTTTTATTTGCACTATCGCTAAGTATAAACATATTAACGAGCAACTACCTTGTTTAAATATTTTTTTAATTGTTGCTTTGTATTTAAATTAGAATAACAAGATATTTTGTTGTCTTTCAACATAAAGTTTTCCAGAACTTTTTTGGTTTCATCGGTAAAATCAATCAATTTAATGTCTTTTATTTCCATTTATCCTCCCTTATTTCGGGCGTTAGAAGTTTCATTAATTATAATAAACAACAAATATAAAATTATTTTACTCTAAATGTTTTAATAAATTATAAAAATTAACATAAATTAATTAATTGTTAAATATTTGTTAACATTATAACATTTTACATAATAAAAATTATTGCACAGTCATACAATTTATTAAATTTTAAGATAGGTTACAAAATAGTTTTCCATTGTAATTTCTATAGCTAAATGTTGAAATACTCAAGAAAGCAAGCTATAAATCCCTGCTTCTTTTCTCAAAACAACATCTTTCCAAGGTGAAAACAAGCATTATTACCAAAAAAGCACTATGGCTTTGTTGATAATCATAGTACTAAAAGTACTTCACTGGGACTTTTAATAGGCAGGGAACAGCCTATCCGCCGTTATTTATATTATATTATATACCACATTTCTTCTCGTTTTTCGCTAAGCATTTGCGCTAATTCTTTTATTTATTAAGTTTCCATATCTACAAATTTAATTTCATATTTTAAAATCTCGGCAATGACAAGCATTTCATTATAAGTTACGGTTCCGCTTGTTAATCTGTGCGAAAGATTGCTTGGCGTATATTTTCTACCTGTTTTTTCGCTTAAAATTTGCGCAAGTTGTTTGTGTTTTATGCCTTTTTGCGCAAGGAGGGTTTTAACTTGTTCTTTTACTTGTAATTTCATAAAAATATTATAAGTTTTTATCAATTTCTTGACTAATAATTCAATAAATGATAATATTTTTGAATAAAATAAAAATTAATTGAATTATATTTCATTATTATCTTAACCAAACTTAAAAAAGGAGAAAAACCCATGCCCGAAAAAGAAAACAAAGAATTTCCAGAAAAAAGACAAAATTCACAAAAAGAAATCGAAAACAACCGCGAACTAAGCGAAAGATTTGCTGAATTAAGATTTGATATTTACAGAATTTTTGATTTGGTAAAACTTTTAAATTTTTTATATGAATTAGTTATAATTGATGATATTTATCCCAATGAAAATTGCAAAGACGGAAAAAGATTTATTTGTTCCCTTAATCAAATGATTGCAAAAATCGTAAAGGCGAATGATATGGAATTAGAAATGATTGATGGATATTTATCGAAAAATTACTCCAATTCAATATAATTTTTCAAATTAATTGATAAATTTTTATTTCTGCAAAGTTTTTTCAATTTTGCAATCGCCCGCGTTTCAATTTGGCGGATTCGCTCGCGCGAAACACCGTAGCGAGAACCGATTTCATCAAGCGTTTTCTTTTGACCGTTGTTATCTAAACCATAGCGCATGATTAAAACGTCTTTTTCCTTAGGATTTAATTGCGAAAGCATTTTTTGTACATCTTCCAATAAATTTTCCTGCGTAACCTTGGTATCGGGCGTTATGTGTGTTTCATCCACAATAAAATCAGCGATTTTTGAAGTATCATCTTTTTGATTTGCAGGCGTTTCGATTGAAATTGTGCTTTGTGAACTTTTCATCAATTGAACAAGTTTATTAATCGGCAAATCAACTCTTCTTGCAATTTCTTCTTTGGATGGAACTCGGTTAAGCTCGGTTGAAAGTTCAATTGTCGCTTTTTTGATTCTGGATAAGGTTTCAATCATATGAACAGGCAGGCGAATCATCCTTGATTTGTCGGCGATTCCTCTTGTTATTGCCTGTTGAATCCACCAGGTCGCATAAGTTGAAAATTTATAGCCTTTTGAATAATCGAATTTTTCCGCTGCTTTCATAAGCCCTAAATTTCCCTCTTGAATCAAGTCAAGGAATGATAATCCTCTTCCTATATATTTTTTAGCAATCGAAACAACCAGCCTTAAATTAGCATTAATTAAAATCTCCCTTGCTTTTTGAGAATGATTTTCCTTTATTTGTCTTGCGATTTCAAGTTCATCTTCAAAGCTCAAAAGCGGGATTTTCCCTATTTGCTGCAAATAAATTTTAACAGAATCATCGCTGACTGCGGTTTTGTAATCTTCCTGCGATTTTAAATTGTTATTTTCCTCATCTTGATTTTCATCGTTTTCTTTTGAGGCGATGTCGCTGTCTATTTGCAATAAGGTTTCTTCATCAATATCATCGTATAAAAAATCGTTTTTTTCTTCGTTTTGAACTTTTTGTTTCATTTTGCTCTCCATAATTATTATAATAATATATGAAATTGTGAACAAGCTGTTTATTTCAATTTTGTTTCAATTTGTCTTTTTGCTTCGTATAAAATTACCGCCGCTGCGATTGAAACATTTAAGGATTCAAAATTACTTTCAAGTTTGATCGTAAAATCAGCTTTATTCAATATTGTTTTGGAAATCCCTTCGCCTTCTGAACCCATAACC
>CAPYQR010000116.1:1709-5038 GCA_948742005.1 uncultured bacterium | reverse complement strand
GAATAATGCAGAAGCCCTGTGCGCCTGCCGTTCTCCCATATGATATATCCGGTTTTTGTATAGACCCGGTTTTTATACTGTAATTCATTTACGTGAGAATCAATTCCCATCACAAAAATTATCATGGTCTTTCATATCAATCCAAAAAGGAATTGCGCCCAAATCTTTTATTATTTTTTCAATTATTTCGCTCTTTGCGCTTTCGTTTGAAAATTTTTTATCGATAAGCCACTTTGCGCCTTTGAATAATTCCGCATCTCCGGCTTCAAACCCGTTTTTTTCACTTCCTGCCATAGGATGCGACAAGACAAAATTAAAATTATATTTTTGATTAAGCAATCCCTTTTTAATAGATGAAACATCAAGAACAATTGTTTTTTTATCCAAAAAAGAATTTAATTTTTCTAAAATTTCAAGCGTTTTTGATATTTTTGAACAAACAAAAACAACATCACATCCTTTAACAATTTCAAGATTCAAAGCGGAATTTTTTGTATAATTAAGAGCATTTTCAAAACTTGATTTTGAACAACAAAAAATTTCATACTGACAGTTGTTATAAAGTTTTTTCAAAATTGAAGCCCCAATTAAGCCGAGCCCGATTATTCCGATTTTTATCATAACCAATTATACTAACATTTAACCCCAAAATTCAACCCTTTACTTGTCAAAAAAATTGATAAGTTTTATAATATCAATATGAAGAGAAGAGATTTTTTTAAGGACTGTGGATTTTTTGCTCTCGGTGGAACATTAGGCGCATGCAGCTGTAAAATTTCAAATGAAAAATCATTAACATTCGAAAAAGACGACGATGGAATCAAATATGAACATCCCGATTGGGTTAATCATATAGAATTTCTAATTACACACCACTGCAACCTAAACTGCGCTTCTTGCAACTATTTTTCCCCTCTTGCCAACGAATATTACATGCCATTAGATATTTTTGAAAAAGATTTAGAACAACTTTCAAAAATCACAGACGGAAATCTGGAAGAACTAGTCCTCTCCGGCGGCGAACCGCTTTTAAACAAGAATATAGAAAAATACATGAAAACGGCAAGGAAGTATTTTAATAAATCATATATAACAATCAAAACAAATGCCTTGCTTTTAAATAAAATGAATGATACTTTTTGGCAAACATGTAATAAAAAAAAAATTTCTATACGATATAACGAATATCCTTTACACAAAAACTATCCAAACCTAGAAGCAGCACATAAAAAAGCAATTAAATATAAAGTAAAATTAATACCACTCAACAGACCTGCATACAAAGTTCAAAAAATTCAACTCAAAAAAAATATACTGCAAAATCCCGAAACAAATTTCAGAAATTGCGAAAACAAGACAAAAAGTATTTTAAATAATGGTTATTTGTATCCTTGCAATGTTTTTGCAGGTGTAGATTTATTTTTTAATAAATATTTTAAAAATAATACATTTAAAATAAGCAGCAGCGATTATCTAAATATTTATGAGATAAGTCTGGCAGATGAAATAAATAATTTTTTAAGAAAACCAAAAGAATTTTGCAGATATTGCAGCAGAAACAATAAAAATTTTTGGGAGTTATCTAAAAAAAATTTTGCAGAATGGTGCAAAATATAGTTACGATATTTATTATTACAAAAAAAGCAATAACTAAAACATGAAAAGAAGATTTTTTTTAAAAAATGTTGGGCTGTTTGCATTAGGAGGAATCACTAGCGCCAATTATACAAATAAGAATTTATCCTCAGAAATTAAAGAATCATTACCGCGCATTGATTTTTTAATTTCACACCATTGTAATTTAAATTGCGCTTCTTGTGACCATTTTGCACCGATTGCCCCTAAATATTTTTTGCCAATAGAAATATTTCAAAAAGACATAAAACAAATAAAAAAAATTACAAAAGGACAAGTCAAAACAATTGGTCTTCTTGGTGGCGAACCGCTTTTAAACAAGGATATTGAAAAATATATAAACATAGCAAGAAATTATTTCAAAAAAAGCAAAATAATTCTTGAAACCAATGGAATATTGTTAAATCAGATGAATGATAGCTTTTGGAAAACTTGCGCCAAAAACAAAGCTATAGTTCAATTTACTTATTATCCTCTCTATAAAAAATTTTTTGACCCGAAATTATCATTTAAAAAAGCCGAAATGCATAATGTCACTTTGATACCTAGTGGTTCGAGATACTGTTTTAATTTAGCTTGCTTAAATAAAAACAAAAACCAAAACTTAGAAAAAACATATATAAATTGTGATTGCAAATCTTATTGTTCAATTTTAAACAATGGAATATTATATCCTTGTCAAATAATAGGAGGAGTAAATTTGTTTTTTAACAAATATTTTAAAAACTACGCCATTCCGGTTGCCAAAGATGATTATATTGATATTTTTAAGATAAAATCACTTGATGAAATTTTGGAATTTTACAAAAAACCGAAAGAATTTTGCAGGTATTGCGGGTTTAAATTTAACAGTTTTCAAAAAAATATATGGAAATTATCCAACAAAGATGCTTCCGAGTGGTGTGATATTTAAGGGATTAAACAAATACTATAAATGAAAAGACGAGATTTTTTAAAAAGAACAGGGTTATTTATTGGAGGAGCTGCAATGGCGGGCTGCAATTTTGGCTGCAATCAGTGTATAAATTCCAATAAAGATGATAACTATTTGCCCCATGTTGAATTTATGATTTCGCATCATTGCAATCTTAACTGTGCATACTGCGACCATTGTTCTCCTTTGGCTGATGAATATTTTTATCCTTTAGATAAATTCAAAAAAGATATAAAACGGCTTTATTCGCTTACAAACGCGAAACTTAAAAAAATTGAACTTCTTGGCGGAGAGCCGTTACTAAACAAAAATATTGAAAAATACATCAAAATTGCGAGAAAATATTTTAATGACACCTTTATTGTGATAGAAACCAATGGAATATTGTTAAATCAGATGAATGATAGCTTTTGGAAAACATGTGCCGATAACAAAATCAAAATACAATATTCATATTATCCTTTATACAAAAATTATCCAAACCTTGAAAAAGCTCATTTAAAAGCACAAAAATTTAATGTTAAATTTGCTTCAAGCAACCCAAGAAGTGAATTCGGATTAATGCATTTAGATAACAAAAGGGATAGAAATATTGAGAAAGCCTACAAAAATTGCAATTCTAAAATAGTTTGTGCGGTTTTAAATAATGGAATTTTATATCCTTGTCAGGTTATGGCAGGAGTCGATATGTTTTTTAATAAAAAATTTAAAAACTACGCCATTCCGGTTGCCAAAGATGATTATATTGATATTTTTAAGA
>CAPYQR010000116.1:0-1609 GCA_948742005.1 uncultured bacterium | reverse complement strand
GAAATTTTGGAATTTTACAAAAAACCGAAAGAATTTTGCAGGTATTGCGGGTTTAGCTTCACTGGAAAAGAAAAAATACCCTATGGACGAAAGCCTTGGAAAAAATCAAACCAAGACATCTCCGAATGGTACGACATCAACAGCAAATAGCTTAAAGCAGCATCAGAATCTCGCGGATTAGTTTGCAGGTTGTGGCGCTTGAGGTTTTTGTCGGGTCTATATCGGGGGAAAGTTCCATGATGTCTGCGCCGATTATATTGAAATCTTTAAGATACATTAACCAATCCATCAATTCAAGATAAGTTAATCCTCCTGCCTCGGGTGTTCCGACACCTGACATAATCGAAGGGTCTAAAACATCCAAATCAAGGGTTAAAAATATATTTTTACCTTTAAACTTATTTAATTCTTCTTTTTTTGTTTTCAGAGTCGAATATTTCCTTACAAGTTCAAATTCTTCCTTTTCTCCGCTTCTTAAACCAATTTGCGCAATATTTTCCCAGCCGATTAATTGTGCTATTTGAAACATAACTCCGCTATGGGTTAACTCTTCGCCTAAATATTGCTTTCTTAAATCTGTATGTGCATCAAATTGAATAACTGCAACATTATCAAACTTCTTTAATACAGATTTTACACTCGCAAGAGTAATTAAATGTTCTCCGCCGATTCCTAAAAGTTTTTTGCCGGAATTATAGATACAATCAACATTATCTTCCGTTATTTCAAGCGCACGTTTTGCATTTCCAAATGGAAATTCTAAATCACCTGCATCATAAAAATCAGTTTCTTCCATTTCTTTATCAAAATAAAACGAATATGTTTCAATTCCAACACTTTCAAGCCGTGCTGCCTGTGGACCAAAACGCGTTCCTGCTCGATTTGAACAAGTACAGTCATAAGGAAGACCAAGCAAGACTATTCTTGATTTATCAAAATCAGGATTCGCTCCTATAAAATCTTTTGATAAAAACGGTCCTTTTAACTTGTTCATCTCTTAATTACTCCCCGCCTTTTGCTTTAAAAATTAATTTACGCATTTTCTTTATGCTTTTGTATTTTTTCTTGAAGTTCAGCCGCGGATTCCTCATAACCCATTCTACCCATCAACGCGTATGTATAGTTTTTTGCCTGCTCAACTCCGGGCTGGTCAAATGCATTAATATTGTACAACTCGCCTATTATTGCCGTTTGCATTTCAAACATATAGAATAATTGCGCCAAATAATACTCACTAATCTTTGGCAATCGAATTGTAACATTAGGGCGTTTATAATCACATAATGCAACTGCCGTAGCATCAGCCTCAGCATTTATTAAACGATTAATTGATTTTGAACCCAAATAATTAAGCCCCGTATATTCAAATACATTCGGAATTATAATTTCATTATCAAATTCATCAACTCTTATAAAAGTTATTATTTTATCATTTTGCCCTTCGTTATAAAGCTGAATCTGACTGTGTTGATCTGTTGCACCAAGTGCTTTTATCGGAGTCGGACGGTTGTTGATTTTATTTCCCTGTCTGTCAAATTCTTTTCCTAAAGATTCTGCCCAAAGCTGGACATACCAATCGGAAACATATTTTAAACGAGTAGAATAAGGC
>CAPYQR010000115.1 GCA_948742005.1 uncultured bacterium | reverse complement strand
GTGCAGATGCTCGCGGAGACAATGTTATTAATGTTGACGCTTCAATTTTCAAATCAGTAAAATTTTCAGACTTAACAAAACTTGACGACACATTTGATGTATCAAAACTTGACGCTAAAGGTTTATCTGCAGCATTACAAAAACTTGATACAGGAATCAATGCAGTTACGGCAAGAAAATCAACAATCGGATCCGCTGAAAATCGCTTATCATCAGCTTTAGATACTTTAACAACACAATATGAAAACCTATCAAGCTCAAAAGCAGTTATCACAGATGCAGATATTGCTTCAGAAGCTTCCAGCTACACTCAAAATCAAATCTTGCAGCAAATTTCAGTAGCTTTATTGTCACAAGCAAACCAAGCACCGTCAATCGCTACAAGTTTGATATAATTCTACACTCAGGTAAAAGAAAGTTTTTATATATCTATAGACCCTCGAAATATCGAGGGTCTTTTTGTAAAAAATTAAATTTAGTTATTATTTCAAATTTAGTTTTGTTTGCTGATTTAATATATTTTTTAAAAATGTTGTTCTGTGATATTCACATGTTCCATGTTCTAAAATTGCGCTAATGTGTTTTTTTGTTAAATATCCTTTGTTATTTTCCCAATCGTAAACAGGGTATTTTTGCGCAATTTTATCCATATATTTATCTCGCGAAACCTTGGCTAAAATACTTGCTGCCGCAATTGAGGCAGATTTTGAATCGCCTTTTATGATAAATTTTTGATTATAATCATAATTTTTAACCAATTTGTTGCCATCAACAAGGGTTAATAAATTATTTTTATCAATTATATTGTTTTTATTTTTAATTTGCTCAATTACATCCTCCAAAGCGTATTTCATTGCAAGCAAGGATGCATTTAAAATGTTTATTTGCTCTATTTTCTCAACGCTAATTGCTTTAACTGCGCAAAAGGAATTTTGTTTTATTAAATCGTATAAAATTTCTCTGTTTTTGTTTGATAATTTTTTTGAATCGTTTAACTTTAAAAAAATTTCTTTATCAACGTCCTTAAAAAAACAAACCGCCCCCGCCCAGACACCTCCGGCCGCAGGACCTCTGCCTGCTTCATCACAACCAATTAAAAAATCTTGTTTTGAGTTTTTTTCTAATTCGTCAAATTCAAATAAATCCATAATTTTATTCTATTCCATACAATAATCTTCGGGCATCTCGAGTGTGAATTTGCCCATTTTGCCATCTCTAAAGCAAGATAAAACATATTGCGCACAGCGCACAACATCGGGCATATTTCCTTTTGTTATCCAGTTTCTTTTAATGGCAATTGTTTCAAGTGTTACTTCTTTTGAACCGTCAAAACCATAATATGCCCGCAATTCAGATTCATATTTTTCCAAAAGTATTTTAATTAATTCTCTTGCAACATATTCGCTGTCATAGGCATTTTCGCCGATTGAATTAACAAACGCAAGCTTGAGCGCCCGGGATTGATCATCTTGAACAGTTGGAATTATCCCAGGTGTATCTAACAGTTCAACTTTTTCATTAATTCTGACCCATTGCTGCTGGCGTGTTACACCTGCTTTTGCTCCTGTTTTTGTTTTAGCTTTTTTAACAAGCCGATTAATAGTTGATGATTTTCCGACATTTGGCATGCCGACAACCATTGTTCTTGTCGGGCGCGGCAAAAGTCCTTTTGAAACTCTTTTTTCCATAATATCCGAGGATAATTTTACAACTTTATCTATGATGATTTTGATATCGTTTTTAGATTGCAAATTCGTAACCAGACAATCACATTTTGTTGTTTTTTTAATATATTCAGCCCAAATTTTATTATATTTTGAATCAGAAACATCTGATTTATTCATCAAAACAAGCCTTGCTTTGTTTGGGCATAATTCGTTGATTGCTTTGTATTTGCTTGAATATGGAATTCGTGCATCAATCACTTCAATTATTACATCAACAAGGTTTAATTTTTCTTTTAATTGTTTTTGGGCTTTGGCTATATGCCCTGGATACCAATGTATATGATTATTCATAAATTTTACTTATAAATTAATTTAAAAAATGCTTCGACTTAATTTTTTATAACCAAAGCCAAAGCATTTTATTCTAAAATTTTGAATAAACAAATAAAAGAATCTATCTTTTATCCATTTTTTCTCTGATACGTGTTGCTTTACCTGAACGTTCTCTTAAGTAGTAAAGTTTTGCACGTCTTACGTCACCTTTTCTTAAAACTTGGATTTTTTCAATCCTTGGTGAATAAATAGCAAATACACGTTCAACGCCGACACCTTGGAAAACTTTTCTAACGGTAATTGTTTTGTTAACTGCGCTTCCGCGTTTTTTGATAACAGTACCTTCGAATGCTTGTGTTCTTTCTTTGTTGCCTTCAATAATTCTAACAAATACTTTTACGGTATCGCCGGGGTTGATTTCAGGCATTTCGCGCTGCGTATATTCTTTCTCTAATTCGTCAATAATAGGATTCATTTTTTTACCCTTTTTTTAGTTGTTCCAGTATTATTTATATTATATTAAACAAAATTAATAAACAAGTAGTAAAAGTAAAGTTTTGTTAACAAATTTAACTTTTTGCTTTTTAATTTAAATCGGATAATAATTACTTATATGATTATGAAAAAGAAGATTATTTTTTTATTTTTTCTTTTTGCTTTATGTGTTGTTTTTGTCTTTTTTGCAAATAAACAAAAACCGCAAAATTCGCATAAAATCTTAAAAGTGATTGAAGCGGACGAATTTTATATTGATATTAATGATAATAATAAAATTGATAACGATGAACATTTTAAAATCAAAAATATTGAAGCTTTTAAACCGATAAAGAACAAAGAAACACTAAAATATGCGAAAATTTTAAAACTAAATACATTGGATTATCTTAAACTTGGCTGTTTAGCACGTTCTTTTGCACATGAAAATCTTTTAAATCAAGAAATAACAATAGTTTCACTGCCTGAAAAATATGATGAAACAAAGATTTATAGAGAAATTGATATTAATTTTAATAATGAAAATTACGCCCTTTTTCTTTTGAAATCAGGTTTAGCAATATCAAAGCCAAATTTTTCAAACTCGGAATCATTAAAAATGCAGAACTTAAATCAAGCAAAAATAAATCTTGAAAATTTAAAAAATATTGATTTTTTGATTGTTAATTTAAAAAATGATATTGTTCATAGCTTAAATTGTGAATTTAGTGATAAAATCACCAATGCAGAACTTATTTTAGCAAAAGATTATAACAATTTCAGGCCATGTAAAATTTGTTATGATGAAAATAAAAAAATATTTAAAAACAATGAAATTTTAAAAAATTCAGCTCATTCAAATTTAAAATTTAAATTTAATTTTTCGATTGACCCTGAGATTTTAAAATCTATCCCAAAAAACAAACAAAATTACAAAACTTCGCTTTATAAAAAATTTAATACAATTGAATTTTTCAGCGAAAATCCATATTTGATTAAAAAACCGCAAGATTCCTGCAGGACAAAAATCTGCACAAGATTGGTTCAAGAAATCAATTCTGCCGAAAAATCAATCGATGCTGCGCTTTACGGCTTTGGAAAACAAAAGGAAATATTTGAAGCCTTAAAAAATGCAAAAGCACGCGGGGTAAAAATCAGAAGCGTTGTTGATTATAGCAAAAATATGGATAAAATTTATCCGAATACAAGAAATTTTATTACAGAATTTGGCTCAATTACCGATAAAAATGAAATCCTGATGCATAATAAATTTATTATTTTTGATAATTCCAAAGTCTTTACAGGCTCTTATAATATTTCAGAAACCGGAAGCGGAGGATATAACTTAAACAGCGGAATTTTAATTAAAAACACAACGCTTGCAAATCAATATACAAAAGAATTTGAACAAATGTATAATGGTTTATTTTCAAATAAAAAATTAAAAATTGTAAATCCTGAAATAAAAACAGCAGATTTTTCATTTCAAGTTTATTTTCTGCCAAAGCAAAACGGTTATACAGACGGAATTTTTCCTTTAATTTTGAATGCTGAAAAGGAAATTTTTATTTCAGCGTTTTATTTAACAGACAGGAATTTAATTAATGAATTAATCAAAGCAAAAAACAGAGGGGTTAATGTTTTAATAATGGTTGATGCACTTGGTGCAAAAAATTTCAAAGAAAGAATTGAGCTTTTAAGAAAAGCAAAAATTCCTTTAAAAATTGAAAACTGGGGCGGAAAAAACCATGAAAAAACGATTTTAATAGATTCAAAAATTTTGATTTTAGGAAGTAATAATTTTTCAAAAAGCGGTTTTTACAAAAATGATGAAAACTTTTTAATTATCAAAAATTCTTCCCTTGGCGGTTTTTATCGGGATTTTTATTTATATTTATTTAACTCAATTGATAATAAATTTTTAAAACTTTATCCATCAGCAGAAGGACATGAATCGATTAATTCCTGTAATGATGGAATTGATAATGATTATGACGGAAAAATCGACAAAGAAGACGAAGCTTGTAAATAAAATTAACTAAAAATTTGCAAACACGGGGGCTTTTTTGTTAATATATAATTAAGAAGTAATGAGGATTTTTAAAAAATGGAATTTTTTAGAAAACACAAGCAAATCATTGGAATCTTTTTGACCATTTTTCTTGTTGCCTGGATGGTTGGTATTACCGCATTAGTTGGATTATTGTTTGCTAAATAAATGTAATGAAGTTATCTTTTTTAAAAAATAAAATAAATTTATTGCTGGCATTTTTTTTATTGATTAATGTTTTCAATTTAAATTGCGCAAAGGCGGACGACCCTAAATTATCCGACAAAAAAACTCAAATTGAAGCGCAAAGAGGACATGTTAAAAAAGAAATCCACAAGCTTAAGCTTTTAGAAAAAATAGAAACAAACAAGTTATACAGAAACCAGCAGAAACTTGAATATGCACAGCACAGCCTCCAAAAAAACCAAAAACAATATAAAGGCGCACAAAGCGAAATTGAACAGCTGGAAAAAAAACTTGATGTTTTGCTTGTTGAATACAGAAAACACCAGGCATATACTTCAAACAGACTTGTCCAAATGTTTAAACACAGACGTAACAAATACATGGAATTTTTATTTTCTTCCGAAGATATTAACGCATTTTTGGACAGATTATAC
>CAPYQR010000114.1:4821-5157 GCA_948742005.1 uncultured bacterium | reverse complement strand
TATTTTGTTCCAAGAATAACAAATTCTATATAATCCTTATCATATGGACAAGTATAAGGTATTGCATCTCCGCCTCCGGTAATGTCGCATAGTATATCAACACTAAAAGTGTTTTTAACAGAATCGTATTTATATGTGGTTAGGTCTAGATAATCATTGCAGTAATACAAATAAAACAACCACCAACAATATTTTTTTAACAATCTTTCCCATAGTTAAAGTAAACCATGGGAAAGATATTTTGTAAATTATTTTTTAAGATATTTTAACGGGTTAACATCTCCTTTGTCATCTTTATTTTTTTTCTTTTTGTTGTCAACAAAACGAATTTCATAA
>CAPYQR010000114.1:0-4811 GCA_948742005.1 uncultured bacterium | reverse complement strand
AAATGCGGACCTGTTGCAGCTCCTGTTGAACCTGACCTGCCTATTTCTTGTCCTGCTTTGACGATATCGCCTTGTTTAACTTTAAAATTATTTAAATGCGCATGATATGTTTGAACATTTTTTCCGTTTTCATCTTTGCCATGGTCAATTATAATATATTTACCGTATCCTTTTTTGCCCAAATCTTCTATTGTTGTAACCTTACCATCAAAAGAAGCATGTACGGGGGTATTCATGGGAACTCCGATATCGATACCATCATGGGGTATGGGCTTTTTTTTCTTGGGGTGAATCCTGAGCCCATATGGCGATGTAACCACCATTTTATCAACAGGTTTTGGCCATTCTCCTATCGGGGGCATAGGCTGTCTTTTGTTTATATCAAAATTTTCACCCGGAAAATTGTGAGCCATATCTTTTATTGCTTCTTTTCCTTTTTGAATAGAATCTCTGTATTCCAGCTCTCTTTGTTGTTTTTGTTTTTCGGTATTGTTTGTTAATTTATCAAACACTTTTTGAATAAAATTTCTGTTTGTTTGTTCCGGTTCTTTCGGGGCATAGGTTTCCCTGTTTGGGTTAATGTCTTTTGGCGGTACATACAATGCTCTGCCTATATCTTCATAACTTATCGGAACTTCAATTCCTGTTATTTTTTTGTTTTTGGGGTCTTCCGATACATTAGCCTCAATACCGCCTTTTAAAGTTTCCTCTTTAATTTTTTCTCTGTCTTTTTTGTTCAATTTTAAATCAGCCCCGCCGATTCCATATCTTTTTAATTCATCAGGCGAGCTTGTGTTTTCATAATTAATTACTTTTGCTTTGATTTTCAATAAATCTCCATGGAAATCATGACAGAGTCATGTTTTTGACATGTTTGTTAAATTTTGTAAATATTTTATTTTTTGGACATTTGTCCAAAAATATCGCTAATTTGTGTATGATTTACACTTAATATTAATTTATAGAAAAAAATAAAAAAAATTGACAAACTTTTTTTTTCTGATTTAATAATAATACAAGTGATGTCAAATGAATTAGAAGGGGTTGCTAAATGCAAGATAAAGAATTGCCGAAAAACATGGGTAAAAAGATAGTCGATGCACTTAAGCAACAAGATTTTGAAGACATTGCAAATTCGTCCGATGAAAGTTTCGTTGACAACTTTGATGATAACGAAGAAGTTTCATTAGATGAGCTGGACAAAACAGAATCAAAAGATTTAGGTTCATTTGATTTCGGAACAAACGCTAAAGATTACCAACCTGTTTTTTCAGTAAACAAAGATGATATGACACAAGATTCCGATATGAAATTGTCAATTGAAAATGATGATGACATTGAAGAATTTGAAATGCCGAACAATATTAATGTCTTAAAAAGGTTAATTGCCCAGCTTCCAACAGGCGTTCCAAGACAAACAGGCGCTCAAATCATCAGACAAACAATTGAAGCATTAGGAATTCCAATGAAGACAGTGCTTCAAGATGCTCAAAGAGTCCGCGATTGCTTAAACAGTTCAATTAAAGACTGCAACTACACAGTCCAAGAATATAAAAGCAACATAAGAACTCTGGAAAAACAAACAGCAAGCTACCAAAAACAATTAAACAAACTAAATGATATAATCAGTTTATTTGTTTATGGTGAAAAAAATAAATAAAAGTTTTAAGCCCCCATCGTCTAGAGGCCTAGGACAACACCCTTTCACGGTGTAGACAGCGATTCGAATTCGCTTGGGGGTATTTAAAAATAAAGATATGACCGGTTTTAGACCGGTCATTTTTGTTGTATATATTGTAGTTCATTGAAAAACAATTTAAATTATGGTATAATTAATATTGAGTGATAATACGTCAAGCCCTCCCCTGTGCTGAATAACTTTCAGCGGGAATAAGCGGTGTTATTGCTCTTTAATTTTATTGGTAAAATAATGTTTTAACATATTTTTGTTTTTCATTGTTTTGTGTATATAGTCATCGCCATTGGAAAAAGTATAAAATTCCTCCGCATCATCCTTTCTTTTTTTGTATAACTCATTTTTTTCTTGTAATTTGGCTTTTTTTAAATCATTTTTTAAATCAGGAAATTTTTTAATATTTTCATAGCTTCTATTAATGCTTTTCTCCATACCTTTTTTAACAATATTGATATCTAATCCTGTATCTTTATTTTTCACAACTACATCCTGATTATAATCTGTGTAAAATTTCTCACCCTGTTTTCTGAAATTTTTTCTTGCCTCATTTGTCATTGTGTTAATTTTTGGTGCATTTTTTATCATTTGTCCTCTTATTTTTTCTTCTGCTTTTGCAATTGTTCCTGCCCCAAAGATTCCTGATAATAATCCGATAGCTGAGCCTTTTATGGTTTCGGGGATAATATTATCTTTTTTTATCCCTTCAATTGCCCCTTGTGTGCCTCCTGCTGCTGCTCCTGCTCCTGCACCTTGTCCGATTAAATTTGAAACCTTTCTTCCTGCTTGCTTTTTGAGTATTTCTTGTCCGATTTTGCCTCCAACTTGTACTCCTTTTCCTGCAGGCAGCATTGTCAAACCAATTTCAACAGCTCCCAAGCCAATTTGTTTTCCGATTTCTTTTCTGCCTTGCTTAATGATTTCATTTTCTGTTTTTTGACCACGAGCTTTTATTGATTGCAATTTTTCTTCTTTTGATAAATTTGGGTTATTTATTATATCATCATAATTATATTTATTGTTTTCGGCTTTTGTTATTTTTGCGCTCAGGCTGCCATATTTTTCTTTAAGCATATTTCTTAAATTTTCATTGCTTGAATAAAGTTTTTGTGCCGGAGTTAAATTATCTTTTAATTCACTCAACAATAAATTTCTTTCTTCTTTTTCGGCTTTCTCCTTTCTGTTTTGTTCTCCATAAAAAGCTTCTGCTGCTTTTTGCCAGTCAAAATTGTTTTGTGTCATCTGTATTTCCTTATAAAGCTGCTACATCTTTACAATAGCATATTTACAATACTTTTCAAGAGAACATAGCTCTAAAAGCATTGTATTTAAAAAGTTTCGAGGTCTGAAACCATGGATGTATCATGATTTCGACAATATGTAAATTTTTGTAAAAGTTTTATTTAATTGTATTGCATTTTGAAAATTTTATCTATTAATAATTAAATTTTCTTAATAACTTTTGCAGGATTTCCTGCGGCAATACAATTTTCTCCAACGTCATTTAAAACCACTGAACCTGTGCCGATTATTGCATTTTTTCCGATTTTGATATCGCCCAATAAAACAGCGTTTGCAAAAATAGTGACGTTGTCATCAATCGTCGGGGTGCAGGTTTTTTCGTTTTTGAATTTTCTTATGTATCTTTTTGCAATTTCAATTTCTTTTGCGAAAGATAGTTTTTCGTTTTGGCTTGATTCATTTTTTGATATTTCATCCAAGGATAAGATTTTATTTGAGATGGTGTCTGTAATTTTTGCATTGTTATCTGAATCAAAATAAACTTTCACGGTGTAGACAGCGATTCGAATTCGCTTGGGGGTAATTTTAAAAATAAAGATATGTTCGATTTTAGACCGGTCATTTTTTCTGCTTGCCAAATATTATTTAAAATACCATTCTGATAATTCTTTTTGTGATAATTTCCAATTTTGATTTTGCGGGGCGATATTTTTGTCATGGTAATGACAGTACGCACAGATATTTTTTGGTTTATTTAAAAAATCGATGATTTCATTTATTGTGGAAATATTGTAAATATTAAGCGTATCGTCCTTGGCAAAGTGAATTGATTTGTCTTTGAATTCCGCATTGAAGAATTTTTTAATTCCCTGTGCAATGCAACAAGAATATAGAATCCCGTTGTCAAGCAAAGCGCCTCTGATTTTTTCAACGCAAGATTCGTATTTTTCTTCAATATTGTTTAATTTTTTGTGTGATAAATTGATTAATTCAAAGGAATAAACAGGTCGTCGTATTGTATAGTTAATCTTGTATTTTTGTGCCATTTTTGTAATATATTCGTAATTTATAAGTTTTTCGTTTTTTATGTAGTTGGTGATTGATATTTCAACATTGTAATCCTGGCAAGTTTTGAAAAAAATATCTTTTTGTTTTTCGAATAATAAGCCGTTTGTGAGAATTGTTATTGCTGTATTTGGAAAATTTACTGCTGTAATTTTGATTAAAGTTTCGATATTGTTATGTAATAATGGCTCTCCGCCTACAAACCAAATTTCTTTAACTCGTCCTTTTGTAAGCTTTTTTAGCTGTTTTATATCTTTTTCAAAAATTTCAACAGGCATTTGGTATTTAGGCGCAAGTGGTGCAAAATGGTCGCATGAGGCGCAATTTAAATTGCAGTGATAGCATATGGGTATTTCAATATGCTGTATTTTATTTTTTTGTATATGAACAGAATTTTTCTTAAAATATTTATAAGAAAAAAAAGTTGTTGCACCGGCATAAAGACTAAATAAACTCTTGAAAAAATTTCTTCTTTGCATACTAATCTCTTTTGTAATACTATAATAGCAAAAATTAATTACCTTTTCAATTATTATTGTGTTGACCCAAAAACTTTCACAAATATTTCTGAAATTAAAAATTGAAAACAATGAAATAAAAACCGTTTTCATTGGGGGAAAGGCAGTTTTAGCAGGGAAAAAATTGCCGTAATTAAATTTTCTTAATAACTTTTGCAGGATTTCCTGCGGCAATACAATTTTCTCCAACGTCATTTAAAACCACTGAACCTGTGCCGATTATTGCATTTTTTCCGATTTTGATATCGCCCAATAAAACAGCGTTTGCAAAAATAGTGACGTTGTCATCAATC
>CAPYQR010000113.1:3967-5245 GCA_948742005.1 uncultured bacterium | reverse complement strand
CGAACAAAAAGACTTATATCTTAATGTTCTTGACTCGACAAAAGAAGAACTGTTTAAATCAATTGAAACAGTCGGCTTAGAAAAATCAAGAATGTCAATATTCTCTGCTCTTTTAAGACTCCGTCAAATCTGCTGTCATCCAAGATTGTACGACAAAGAGGGCAAGCTTGGTATTAATGAATCAGGAAAATTTGAACAGCTGCAATCAATGCTTGAAGAGGTGATAGCAGAAAAACACAGAATTTTATTATTCTCGCAATTTGTTGGAATGTTGGATATAATTAAATCCTGGCTTGAAAAGAAAGGAATTAAACACGAATATCTTTCAGGCAGAACAAAAGACCGCCAAGAAGTAGTTGATAGATTTAATAATGACCCGACAATTCCGATTTTCCTAGTTTCCTTAAAGGCAGGGGGAACAGGTTTGAATTTAACAGGTGCAGATTATGTAATTCATTATGACCCGTGGTGGAATCCTGCTGTTGAAGACCAGGCAACAGACCGTGCTTACCGTATTGGGCAGACGAAAAAAGTTTTTGTTTATCGTTTAATTACAAAAAATACGGTTGAAGAAAAAATACAAGCACTAAAATCAAAAAAACGCTCTCTTGTTGATAGCGTAATTTCAATCGATAGAAATATTATTAAATCCCTAACTTATCAAGATATTAAAGACATTTTCTCGGTTTAGAATATTTTTATATTAATTTTTGTAAAGTTTTGTTATTTTTTTTGGCAATTTTTATTTTCATCTTTTTTGTAATAATTGTAAAAAACAGAAAGAGTTAAAATGAATAAAATAAATAATTCTCAAAATTTAGCATTTGGCAAAATCCCATTTTTATCAAAACGCAAATCATCTGATGCGCAAACTGCCGGAAAGGAATCATCAAAAACAACAGAAAAAGAACTTGATGATTCACTTGAATATTTATCTGTTCTTGGTAAAACAGCAGTACTTAAAAGAGAAGAAGCCTTAAAAGATAAAGATATTGAGACTGCTGTTGTTGATATGTTTCCGGGTCTAACTTTATATATTGATGCCAAGGAAGCAAGTTCTTATGCAAGTGCTTTAAATATGCGCAGAGTTTTAGATGAACAAGAAAAACAAAGAGAACTTGAAATAAAGCAAAAAGAAACTGAGGCAAAGCAAAAAGAACTTGAAGCAAAAAATTCAATGACATTTGTGCCGTATGGCATGCGTGATTGTGATGAATTGTGCGATTGTTTAATACATCATGGAGATGATGACGATTTTGAAGAAATTTATATGGATGA
>CAPYQR010000113.1:0-3957 GCA_948742005.1 uncultured bacterium | reverse complement strand
CGATTGTACGGCAAGTTCAGATTATAATCATTATGAAGATAGTGAATGCCCTCAATGTAAACCTTATGACACAATAACAATTACAGAAGAAGATTGGTAACTATCGCGTGCTATTCCCCGACTTGTGCCAGTTTTTCAAGCTTGATTTTCTGGTCATATTCAATCAGCATGTTAATTAATTTATCTAAATTTCCCTCTATAACCTCCCTGACATCAAGATTTTGACCGATTCTGTGGTCAGTTAATCTTCCTTGAGGGAAATTATAAGTCCTTATTCTTTCAGATCTGTCCCCTGTTCCGACTTGTGAACGGCGGAGGTCTGTTACTTCCTGCATTTGTTTTTGAACTTCCATATCATAAAGCTTTGCTTTTAAAATTTGCAATGCTCTTTCTTTGTTTTGCAATTGAGAGCGCTCTTCCGTACAGAAAATCATAATTCCTGTCGGTTTATGGAAAACACGCGCTGCGGTTTCAACCTTGTTAACATTTTGTCCACCTGCACCGCCCGAGCGGGCTGTTGTTATTTCAATATCGTTCATATTAAGTTCAATTTCAACATCATCAACCTCAGGCATAACAGCAACCGTTGCAGTCGAGGTATGGACTCTTCCTTGTGATTCTGTTTGGGGAACGCGTTGAACCCTGTGGACTCCGGATTCGTATTTTAATTGTGAATAAATATTATCTCCGCCTTTAACGGAAATTACAACTTCTGAAACCCCTCCTGCTTCACATTCGTTAATCGAGAGGATTTTTGTCTGCCAGCCTTTGGTTTGAGCGTATCTTAAATACATTCTCATCAAATCGCCGGCGAAAATATTGGCTTCATCTCCCCCTGCAGAGCCCCTGATTTCAAGCATGATATCTTTATCATCCATCGGGTCTTTCGGGAGCAATAAAACTTTTAATCTGTGTTCAAAATCTGAAATTTTTTGCTCGTTTGATGCTATTTCATTGTTTAAAAATTCTCTCATAGAAGCATCTTTTTCAGAATGTATCAATTCTTGTGCTTCTTTGATTGAATCGATTGCTTCTTTATATTGATAATAAATATTTACGGTTTCTTCCATTGTTTTTCTTTGTCTGGACAAATCGCGGAATTTTTCATAATCTTGAATAACTTCAGGCTTGGATAAAACGATTCCCAACTCCTGATATTTTTTTTCAATTTGCTCAACTTTTTCAAACATTGAATTATCCATTTTTCGGCTTTGTCCTTCCGCAAGAATTACTTTCGTCACAATATCCCAATCGAACACATTTTGGAACAAGATGTTCACTAAGCCAGCTTTCGCGCTCAAGCACCAAATCGCACATTTTTTGAACAAGAATCCTGATTTCTAATTGCGCTCTTGTGCATAATCTTAAATTTGCAATATGGATTAATTCTCTTAAATTTAGACTCATAACAAGCGAACTTGCGTAAGCATTTGGTAAAATTGCTCTTGCATCTTCGCTTTTGATGCCTGCTTCAATAAATTCCTGATATGTTTTTGAAATATGTCTCATTAAATCTTCGAATTTAGCATTTAATTTTGCATCATGTTTAATCATCAATGGCGTAACATAATCAAATTCGCCTTTTTCCTTGACATATCTTTGAGATTTTTGTGAAAAACTTGCATGTCTGTGTCTTACGAGCTGGTGGGTTAATGCTCTTGAAACATTACTTATTGCAAAGGTCATCTGGATGTGCTCAATTGTTGAATAATGCCCTGAAGAGATTATTTTTTTAATTAGGTTGAGTTTTTTTTCTTTATCTTCACTAAGTGTAATATTGTCAAAAATTTCAATAGCACCGTCTGCACTGTAACAGGTTCTGCAGGCAGTATAGATAACATCAATAAGGTTGTCGGGCATTGAAATCAATTCAACTTTTAAATCTTTACCAGGCATTATTTCCCCTTAATCCAACTAAGTCTAAATTTAAGTCTTTATTAGTTTTTTGGCTGGTATTAACCAGCCAAAATAAACAATTACAATTATTGTTTTTCGTAACGCTTTTTAAATCTTTCAACTCTGCCTTCGGAGTCAAGAATTTTTTGATTTCCTGTGTAGAACGGATGGCATGCGTTACAAATTTCAACTGTGATATTTTCTTCAACGGAACCTGTTTCTATTTCGTTTCCGCAAACACATTTTATGGTTGTTTTTTTGTAATCGGGATGAATATCTTTTTTCATTGTACTTTATCCTTTTTAGTGACGAATATCTATTATAATTATATTTTAAGTGCTAAAAAAAATATTTCAAGCATGAAAATTTTTTTTCATTTATAATAAATCCTATGAAAAAACTTGAACACATTAGAAATTTTAGCATAATTGCCCATATTGACCATGGTAAGTCAACTTTGGCAGACAGATTATTAGAAGCTACAAACACGATATCCAAACGTGAAATGCAAGACCAGCTTTTAGATACAATGGATATTGAGCGTGAGCGCGGGATTACGATTAAGCTTAATGCTGCTAAAATGAATTATAAAGCAGCTGACGGCAAAGATTATATTTTAAATTTAATAGATACACCGGGGCATGTGGATTTTTCTTATGAAGTTTCACGCTCGCTTGCCGCATGTGAGGGCGCGTTGTTAATAGTGGATGCTACACAGGGTGTTGAAGCACAAACATTAGCTAATGTTTATCTTGCAATGGAGCAGAACCTTGAAATTATTCCGATAATAAATAAAATCGATCTGCCCTCTGCTGATGTTGAAAGAGTTAAAAAAGAAATCGAAGATGTTATGGGCATTGATGCATCTATGGCAATTCCAGTAAGTGCTAAAACAGGTGTGGGGATTGAAAATGTTTTAGAAGCGATTGTTAAATTTGTTCCTCCGCCGGAGGATACATCCGAAAAGCCTTTGAGGGCTTTGGTTTTTGACAGCGCGTATGATGCTTATCTCGGGACAATTTGCTTTTTTAAAGTTGTAGACGGGTCAATTAAACTCGGCGATAAAATAAGATTTATGGCAACGGGACGTGAATTTGAAGTTATTGAACTCGGTTTTTTAAATCCGAATCGAAATCAGGTTCAAGAGCTTAAAACGGGGGAAGTTGGATATTTTGCAGGCTCGATTAAGGAAATTACACGTTTTGTCGGAGATACGATTACTCTTGTGGATTATCCTGCAACTCAACCGCTTGAGGGGTATAAAGAAGCAAAACCAATGGTTTTTTCGGGGCTTTATCCTGTGAATAATGAGGATTATCATGAACTTAAGGAAGCTTTAGAAAAATTAAAACTTTCAGACAGCTCAATAACTTATGAGCCTGAAACATCAAACGCTCTGGGGTTTGGTTTCAGGTGCGGTTTTTTGGGCATGCTGCATATGGAAATTGCACAGGAGCGTTTGGAGAGAGAATATAATCTTTCTTTAATCACAACAGCACCTTCTGTTATTTATCATGTTTATAAAACAGATGGTGAAATGGTTGAAATCGACAATCCTGCAGAACTTCCCGCGGCACAATACCGTGAATATATTGAAGAACCTTATGTTAAGGTTAATGTCTTTACTCCTAATGATTTTGTTGGGTCATTAATGGAATTATGTCAGGAAAAACGCGGAATATTTATTAATATGCAATATATTGATGATATCAGGGTTAATCTTGAATATCAAATACCCTTATCAGAAGTTATTACCGATTTTTATGACCAGTTAAAATCACGTTCAAAAGGCTATGCATCTTTAGATTATGAATTCCATGATTATAAACGTTCAGACCTTGTTAAGATGGATATTTTACTTGCAAACGAGGTTGTTGATGCTCTGTCTGTTATTTGTCATAAAGACAGTGCATACAATATCGGTCAAAAATTAACAAATAAATTAAAAGAAATTATCCCGCGCCAGCTGTTCGAAGTTGCAATTCAAGCGGCAATCGGCGGCAGAGTTATTGCAAGAACAAATATAAAAGCATTAAGAAAATCGGTTTTAGATAAATGTTA
>CAPYQR010000112.1:1683-5249 GCA_948742005.1 uncultured bacterium | reverse complement strand
TTTGCAATATTTCCACTATTATATTTATCACTGTTTAAAACTTTATCAATAAATTCAATTTTTGCTTCAGCTTGTTTTCGGGTTTTGCAAGAAGCTAATAAACTCCCCAGGGTATTTGCAAAATATGAAACATTAGCCAATTCATCGCATTTTAATATTTTACTTAAAAAAAGCTGCTTTGCTTTTGATTCTTCAAGATTTTCCGTTAATAAAACCGTCCGCATTAAAAAATTAAGATAATATGGTTCATCAAGTACCAGATTTTTTCTGTTTTGAGTTTCTTCATTGAATATAGCACTGGTAAGTTCATAAATTCCTTGTGCTTTTTCTTGTGAATTAATCATTGATATTGAACTTGCCAGAAAATTTGCAAGATAATTATTGTGCGAAAATTTATCAAGGGCGATTATTTTTTTAGCATAATCGCTTATATAATCTTCATCAAGATAAATTATTGTTTTATCAAGAGGGTTTGTGTATTTAAATTTATCTTTTGAATATTCAAAAAACATTTTTTCTTTATATAAATATTTAAAAAAATCAATTTTAGCATCATTATCAGCGCGCGAAAGCAATTGCTGCGCAAGTTTAAGCGCTTCTTTATTTTGATTTAATTCTTCATCTTTTAAAATTATTTCCCCGAGTTCAATTTGTTCTTTTGATTTTGAATTCTTTTCTTTTTTAATTTGTTTGAATTCATCTTTTTCTAAAGGTTCAAGGTTTTTGTAGTGTTTTTTCGGCTTTTGTGAAGCTGTTTTTAAAACATTATTACTTTTTTTGAAAATATTAAAATACGAAAATATATTCATACAGTTTTAATCACACCTTGAAATATAACCTTACAAAATGTTTAACGGCAAATTTTTAAAAAACTTTATTAACTGTTACAAAAACTTTACAAGAAATCACCTTTAAAATACATTATATTGACCATGATTTTTATTTTTATTTTATAATATATTAAAATGTAACATAATATTATAATTGAGAGGTGCCATGACAAATTCAGTTAAAATTGACGATAAAAATATCGCAAAGTTTGATATAACAATAGATTCAAAGCTTGCAAAAGAAACTTATGATAAAACTTTAAGAGCATACGGTGCAAATGTTAATATTGCAGGTTTCAGAAAAGGCAAAGCGCCTGCAAATATTGTTGAAAAATATGTAGGACAAGAAAGAATCAAAGCAGAAGTAATTGACAGATTATTCCCTGTTGAATTTCAAAAAATTGTTGATGAAAACAAGCTTGATATTGCTTTCCGTCCAATGATAGACAAAATGGATTTTGAAGTCGGAAAAGATATTGAACTTAAAGTTTCGGTTGAATTAAAGCCCGAAGTTAAAATCGGAAAATATAAAGATGTTGAAGTTGAATTTAATGAATTCAAAAACCCTGAAGATGCTCTTGATAAAGAACTTCAACAAACACAAGAAAGATTTTCAACACTAAATACGGTTGATAGACCCGCAACAGATAAAGATACCGTTGTATTTGATTTTGAAGGGTTCGTTGGAGATGAAAAAATTGAACACGGCGAGGGTAAAAATTATACCTTAAACCTTGCAAATTCCAATTTTATCCCTGGTTTTGCAGAAGGGTTAGTCGGTCACTCCAAGGATGAAGAATTCACAATTGATGTGACATTCCCTGAAGAATATCATGAAGAAAAATTAAAAGGTGCTAAAGCACAATTCAAAATCAAAATGCACGAAGTTAAAGAAAGACAAATGCCCGAGCTTAATGATGATTTGGCTAAAAAAGCAGGTAAAGACACTCTTGAGCTTTTAAAAGAAGATATCAAAACATATTTAGAAAATATGGCTAAAAATCAAAACGACAAAATAAAATCAGAAGCTATTTTTGAAAAAGTTTTAAATGATACAAAAATAGACATTCAAGACACCATGCTTGACAGAGAATATGAAGCAATTATGCAGGATGCAAGAGAACAAGCAAAATATTCCAATCAAGACTTTGACAAACTTGTTGAGCAAGAGGGCAAAGATACTGTTGAAAAGCGTTTTCGCGAAGAAGCTCAAAAAAGAATTATGAACTCTTTAATTGTAGAGCGAATTGTACGCGAAGCACAAATCAAAGTTGAACAAAAAGATATCATGGAACATATTAATCAAATGTCTATGATGTATGGCATGCCTCCTGTTCAATTATTTGAAGAATTAAGAAAAAATCCTAATTCATTTGCCGCAATTTCACAGCAAATTACAGCAAACAAGGTTAATGAATTTCTTCTTGAAAACAATAAATTTGTTGCAAAATAAAATACGATAGAATAAACCAAACGAAAGGATAAAAAATAAGATGAGTTTCGTACCCGTAGTTATAGAACAATCATCAAGAGGCGAAAGGTCTTTTGACATTTTTTCGAGATTATTAAGAGAAAGAATAATCTTTTTAGGAACTCCTGTTGATGATATGGTTGCTAATTTAATTGTAGCGCAAATGCTTCTTTTAGATAGCGAAAACCCTGAAAAAGATATTATGCTATATATTAATTCTCCCGGGGGTTCTGTAACGGCAGGGTTTGCGATATATGATACAATGCAGCATATAAGAGCAGATGTTTCTACGATTTGTCTTGGTCAAGCTGCCTCAATGGGTGCATTCTTGTTATCTTCAGGCGCAAAAGGAAAACGTCTTGCTCTTCCTCATTCAAGAGTTTTAATCCACCAGCCATTAGGCGGCGCACAAGGACAAGCAACAGATATTGAAATTCAAGCTAATGAAATTTTAAGAATCAAAAAGTCTCTAAATTCAATTTTAGCATCAAACACAGGTCAACCCCTGAAAAAAATTGAAAAAGATACAGACAGAGACTATATCATGACAGCGCAAGAAGCAGTTGAATACGGAATGATTGATAAAGTCATCACTCTTGAAGATAACAAGGAAAATAAATAAGTCAAACCAAAAAGGAATAAAATAAATGGCTAAAACTACCGACCCTAATTTAAAATGTTCATTTTGCGGAAAAACACAAGACCAGGTAAAAAAGCTGATTGCAGGTCCTGATGTTTGCATTTGTGATGAGTGCATTGAGCTTTGTAATGAAATTTTAGATGAGGAATTGTTCAACTTTAAGCAAGAGGGCAAAGAGGAAAAAGAAAAAGAAGAATTAACCTCTATTCCAAAACCACAGGAAATCAAAGCTTATTTAGACAAACACATTGTCGGTCAGGATGATGCAAAAAAGGTTTTATCCGTTGCCGTTTATAACCATTATAAAAGAATTGCGCATAATATGGAAAATCCTGAATCTGATATTGAAATCCAAAAAAGCAATATCCTGCTTGTAGGTCCGACAGGTTCAGGTAAAACATTATTAGCACAGACTCTTGCCAAAATGCTCAATGTTCCTTTTGCGGTTGCTGATGCTACAACATTAACCGAAGCAGGTTACGTTGGGGATGATGTTGAAAATATTTTATTAAGATTATATCAAAGCGCAGATTATGATGCTAAAAAAGCTGAGCGCGGAATTATTTACATTGATGAAATCGACAAAATCGCAAGAAAATCCGAAAACCCTTCAATCACAAGAGAT
>CAPYQR010000112.1:1303-1647 GCA_948742005.1 uncultured bacterium | reverse complement strand
ACTTTTAAAAATGATTGAAGGAACCGTTGCAAATGTTCCCCCGCAGGGCGGAAGAAAACACCCGCATCAAGAATTTATACAAATTAATACAAATAATATCTTGTTTATCGTGGGCGGTGCTTTTGTAGGATTAGAAAAAATAGTTGAAAGACGCGCAGGAACAACAAGCTCTGTTGGCTTTGGCTCGGCATCATTATCAGTTGAAGAAAAAGAAAGAGAAAGTGCAAAAATTCTTAAAAAACTTCAGCCTGATGATTTATTAAAATTCGGCTTAATTCCTGAATTTATCGGTAGAATACCAATTTATACCGTTTTAGATCCGCTGGACGAAGAAACATTAAAAA
>CAPYQR010000112.1:0-1293 GCA_948742005.1 uncultured bacterium | reverse complement strand
CAATACGCTTGTTTGATGGATATGGATGGCGTTCAATTAAGGTTTGAAGACGATGCAATTGAAGAAATTGCAAAAGAAGCCCTAAAAAGAAAAACGGGAGCACGTGCACTTCGTTCCATTGTTGAAGAAATCATGCTTGATGTTATGTATGAAATTCCATCAAAAGAAGATGTTAAAGAATTTATCGTGACAAAAGAAATGGTTGAAAAAAAGCAAGAAGAAAACCAAAACAGCGAAACAATTTCAACAGAAGTCGTTGAACTCCCTGCTGCACACAGAGAAGAAATCGCTTAAAATTCATTTGGCAGCAATTTATTTTTGATATCAATATAATCTTCAATTGAAATTGCAGTTCTTTTGCATTTTTGACTATCAAGCGCAATGCCTTTATTTGCTTCCGGTGAATCGACATTCAAAAAATACCCCCCCCCAAGAAGCGTTGCAATATCGGATGAATTATCAGGAATCATATAAGGAAGAAAAATCGAAGCATATTGTTCGCCATAGCCTCCTTTGAGTTCCTTTAAAAGACTATCAATGTCATCTTTGCTTAACTTGGCAAATTGAGCTTCATTTGCATTGCTGATTGAATTATATTTTATATTTTCAATAAATTTTATTTTCGCGTTTGATTTTGCATGGGCATTTTTGATGCATTTTTGAATTTGTTCTTTTGCAAGGTCAGTATAAACAATAGGAGAAACTATCAAATCGTTTCCTTTGTTGTGATTATAAATATAGTGTAAAAAGTAAAGAATTATATCATTACACATGCTAAACCCGCTCAACGATAAATCATCAAGAACAACAAATGTCCGCTTCGCGCCATCTTGCGAAGAAAGCATTTTAGACACATCATCAAAAGACATAAATTTATCACAAGCGATATTATTTTCTTTTGCAAAAAGATAATTTATAAGGTCATAGCTTTTATCTTCAAAAGGATAAATATAAACAACATCATCCATTGATTTTTTTTCTGCTCTGACTTCATTTTCAATTTTGTCATATATATTTCTTAATTCAAGACAAATATCCCGATAAGAAAGAAAAAGCGAAGTATCATCAAGATATTTTAAAAGTCTTGGTAAAAATTCCTTTGTGTTTTCAAGCCCGTTCTCAGATTTATAGGCTAAATATTCTTCAATAAGTTTTTTTAAATCATCTTTTGAAGGATAGCAATTAAATCTTTTATTTTTTTTGGTATTTATTGTTTTAATTTCAATTTCCGATTCAACAGCTTTTTTAATCCTGTTTGTTAATTCTTCTCTTTTTTTATCATTTGTATCAATA
>CAPYQR010000111.1 GCA_948742005.1 uncultured bacterium | reverse complement strand
ATATGAATTCATCCGTCAGGCAGAAATTCTTGAAGAAGGGGGCGAGGTTATTCAAAAAACACCCCAGCAAGATAATTCTGCCGCGAACACAAGTTCAAACGAAAAAACAGAACCAAACAACAACGAAACAAAAGTCGTAACACCGTTGACTGATGAATATATTAAATCTTTAGAAAATTATTTAAATGATTCCAATCCAAAAATTCGTTTAATTGGCGCAAAAGAATTGATGGAACGCTTTAAAGAAGATGACAACCGAAAAGATAACAAAAGTCTAATACCTTTATTAAACAAAACATTAAGGGATACATCAGCAGCTGTTAGATTTTTAGGGCTAACAACACTTCAACTGGGTTATAGCGTTGGAAATGATGAAACAGTACAAATCTTAAAAGAAATTCAAACCCAAAAACAAGACAAAACAGGCGAAGATAACTTGTTAGCATCGGAAATCCTGTTAAAAATGGCAGCTCCGCAGCAACAGGCAGTAAAAGGATAAGAAAAGTTAAATGACTATTTTATCAAAAGCAACATCAACTCTAAGTATTGGTTCAGCTCTTTATGATATTCATAAAACAGCCCAAAAATACTCCAGAGAAGAAATGGCAAAAGTTTCTGCAAACAGAGTGATTTCAAACTCACTCGGTGCTCAAAAATCTGATACTTTTTCCTGGAAAGATGCTGCCAGAAAAAACTGGCTTTCAAGCAAGAACTTTTTTGCCACACCCTATGAACTGCTGGGGAAAATCAGCGGATATTTTAAAGGGGTCGCAAAGACAGCTCCGAGATATTTTCCTAATTTTGTTCTTGGTATAATTGGCATGGGAACAAAAAATAAAACTCTTGCCAAACTAAGCACCCTGGGACTTGTTTTTGTTGAAGCTTATGATTTTATAGTAAATTCAACAAACATAGGACAAAGAACAGACCGCCTAAAGATTAAATAACAATAGATAAATCACAAATGTTAAATTTTGTAACAGCCAAAATTCAATAATAGCCAGAAATTATAAAAAATAAACAAAAAAAACTCAAATCACTAGCAATAAAAAACATTCACATACATTATAAAAAATGTGGAAATAAACAAAAGGAGAAATCAATGATTCAACCCACAGCTCAACAATTATATCCGGCTCAAGGAGGAGGAGCTAACGCAGTCAGCATTAACATTTATAATCCTCAAGCATACGGAGCTCCGCAAAATCAAGCTGCAGCACAAGCTCCTATGACATATCCTAATTCATTGTATGCAATGCCTCAAGGATCAATTTATCAACCAATGCCTCAAGAAGGCTATCAAGTTCCTGCACAATTTTCAACAATTCCGAGTGCAGTAAATTACCCGAATCCAATGCCAATCGCTCCAATGCCTTCGGCAATGCCGCCAAGCGCAATGACTGCACCTCAAACAGATATACAGCCGCAAGTTCAACCGGCTCAAACTGCCGAAACACAACAAGTACAGCCTCAAGCACCTCAACAACCTGAAATCATTGATGTTCAACAAGCAAATGTGCCAATGGTAAATATAGATGAACTTTTACAAGGTTTAGCAAGTCCGGATGCTGATGCTAAAGCAAATGCAATTAACAAAATTGCAGAATATGTACAATCACCTCTTGAAACAGCCCTACAAGTCGTATCCGATCCGATTATGAACGCATTAGCCAATATAATCAACGAAGACACAACAGGACTTGAAGGACCAAACGAACAACAAATTAAAATTGCACAAAAAATTGCAAACAAGGAAACCTTAACTCCTGAAGAAAATGCTTTATCTGAACAATTATCACCACGCGATAAAGCAAACAAAAACAGAATTTTCGCATTGTACAACCTGGCAATGATTCTAAAATTACAAAGAGAAGAAATGAACAACTGCATTGAAACGCAAAAAGCAAATGGCGAAACACCTTTTGAACCTTTAGCTCTTAAAGATTTAATCGGCTATGACGCAATTCAAAATGTAATCAAAAACGACCCGAGACCCGAAGTCAAAGTCGGAGCTATCGAAGCATTGCAATTCCTTGCAGAACCGCAAGATAAAGCAGAAATTGAAGCTTTATTAGCTGACAGTTTAAAATCAAACGATGAAGCTGTTAAATTAGCTGCACAAACTGCAATTGATGCTCTTGCACCGCAGCAGCAACCGGCAGCGCAAGAAACACAAGCAGCAGCTTAACAAAAATAAAAAATTGAGCAATATTTCCACAAAAAGCCTGATTAAAATTTAATCAGGCTTTTTAATATTCTAACAACACAAACTAATAAACATTCATATAAACCCAATAAGAAGAAAGAATCTTTTTGATATATGTTTTTGTTTCATGAAACGGCACATTTTCAATAAATTCATCTATATCATTAGTTCTTATATCAGGATTATTAAGCCATTTTGACACATTGCCATGTCCTGCATTATACGCCAAAATTGCAAGATAAGTATTTCCTTTAAAATAATCAACAAGGTATGAAAAATATTTTGCACCGATTCTAATATTTTCTTTAGGATTTTGTAAAGTCTTGAAAGAAACATTTGTTTTTTCAATATAATCTGCAGTTGCAGGCATTAATTGCATCAAACCGATTGCACCAACAGAACTTTTTGCATTTTTGTTAAAATGACTTTCTTCTAAAATTAAACTCATTAATAAATATGGGCTGATTTTATTAAAAGCTGCATAATCGTTAATTAAATCATGATAAACAACAGGATAAATAAGCTTCAATTCATAAGAAGAAAATTTAACTTCTTTTTTGAAAATATCTTTTAAAAATACTTCTTTAGCAGTCCTTACTGATTCGGGATATAATTCTTTTTTATTTAAAATCCAAGATTTAACAAGCTCGTTGTCGATTTTTAAATCTTCAATCGTTTTGTAATCATCAAACTTCAAAAGTGTTAAAAGAAGCTTGTTTTCAGAAAATATTTTGTTTGCAATGTTATCTATATCATATTTTTGAACATGTTTTTTTATAAAAATTTTATTTGCTTTGGAAATTTTAAGCTGTCTTGCACTCAAAAATGCATAATAAGTCAGAGGATATTTATTTACAACATCTTGAAATAATGTTTTAGCGGCGCTATTATGCTTTTGTTTTAATAATGCTTTTGCGCCCCAATAACTTATTCTTGCAATATCTTCGCTTTCAGGATATGCATTTATATATTTTTTTGCCAATTCATAGGCTTTTGAATATCTTTTTTGGCTGTAATTAAACCAAAAAACCTCCCACAAAGAATTTGAAGCCCAATAAGAATCAGGATAAGTTTCAACAACATAGTCGTATAATTTTAAAGCGGTTAAAGATTTTGACATGCTTGCAAGTTTATATGCTGCAGCAGAATCGGTTGCTTTGGGAAGTTTTCGTGCAAGCATGGAATTGAGGGTTTGTTTTTTATCTGTTTTATACAAAAAAATCAATCTATCAATTGCGCTTGAAATTTCTTTTTCATCAACATAATAATTATTAATCTCAAGTCCTTTTTCAAGAGTATTTAGTTCAAATGTATAGTTATTTAAACCTCTGTATGCTTTTGCAAGCTTGAACCAGCTTTTTTCAAAAGAAAGATTTTGTAAAATTTTAAGAGCGCTATCATTTTTTGAATTAGCAAGATACGCATCAGCGATAATTTCTTTATCTTCATCAGATAAATAAATTTTCAGCTTTAATACTTCATCCAAAGAATCAATTGAAAATTTACCAACAGGAGCATATTCAAGATATTCGATAAATTTTTCTTTTGCAAGAGATGGATTGAGTGTTTTTTCCAATTTAGCAATACGATATGCGCTTGCTTTTGCAAAATCGGAATCAGGATATGTTTTTTGAATATAGTTAAATTTTGAGATAAGCTCTTTGTTTGTGTATTTTTTTGTATCAAGATTATAAATTAATTCACTATACAAAACATAAGGACGAATATTTTCATCTTTTATTTTTTTAGAAAGTGTATCAAGTTTAATTAAGGCTGTTTTTTTATCCTGCAAATTATCCGCACATTGAAATTGCTTTAATAATGCTAAAGGATAAAGATTTGAGGTTTTACTAATCTGCGAAAAATTATAATAAGCATCTTGATATTTTTCTGAATTATATAATTCCATGCCTTGCGAATATAATTTATTGGCTGTTTGATTAACATTTATTCTAAAAATAAAAAAACCAAAACTAACCACAAGAGCAAACATAAAGGCAAGGAATATTTTTGCACAACTGTTATTTCTCATAGAACTATTTTATCAAATTGTTTTAAATCAGGAAAATTATTAACTTTTGTAAAATTTTTTGTAAAATTTTTAAAAAAATTGGTTAAAAATACCGTTATTATAAATAAATAAGACAAATAAAGATAACTGTATGGACGGAAAAATTAAAATACTTAATCAATCTGCAATTTCACAAATGAAAGTTTTTGTTGATAAGCAGAATGAAAATAAAAATCTGAACAACGACAAAAGCATTATGCCGGAATCAAAAAAAATTGAATCCACAGGCGAAAATGTCAGTCTTGACGAAATTAATGCAATTGAAAATATTAACAAGACAAATACGGTAAAAGAATTAAATAATGAAGTTTTAAATTCAATAGAACCTGACGAAAATATTGAAAAATATTTATCAACAGAACAAAAAGAAGCGATTATTGAGCAATTTGAAAAAGAATATAAAAAACTGCTTGAAGATTTTGAAACGGCAAAAAATTCAAATGGCATTATATCAGGGGCTTGGGATAAATTTAAAAATTTCACAAAAATCGGCGCAGGTTCAGATAAAACATTAAAAGAGATTGAAAATTTAAAAAAAGAAATTGAAAACCTTAAAAACAACCCCGAATCTTTTAGCGATTGTTATAAAAACATAACAGGCAGTGATTTAACACTTGTAAGTTTAAATCGAACATTTGATGAATCTTCAAACAACAAAACAAATGCCTCAAAAAGTCTTGAAAAATATACAGAAGGTCAAAAGATGGCAACCGACACAATTGCCGATATCACATCAGGTGTTGCGGCGGTCGGAGCAGTTGCTGCAGCTTCTGCTGCAGGTATAGCAGCAGCGCCCTTTACAGCGGGTGCTTCGCTTGGCTTAATTGCAGCAGGTATAGGAGTTGCAGGAACAACAGGTGCTGCTGTCAAAACGGGGATTAAGGCTCTCGATTGTGCGGGAAATGAAAAAAAATACTCGCTCAAAAATGCAGCATCCGACCAACCGAAGTAACCTGAACACTCAATACCAAGATACCAATAAA
>CAPYQR010000110.1:2972-5301 GCA_948742005.1 uncultured bacterium | reverse complement strand
GCGCATTATATTGCGCAAGGGGCGGATTAGATTGTGCTGTTATTGATACGTCATCAATCGGCGGCGCTCCGATTAATTATTGCGAGATAGAAAATTATTTAGGCTTTTCAAAAATACAAGGTTTTGAATTATGTGAAAAATTTGAAAATCATATTGATAATTTCAACATAACAAAATTTGAATACGAAGAAATTGTTGAAGCAGACTTGAATTCAACTATTAAAAAAATCAAAACAAAAGAAAGAGAAATTTGCGCCAAAACAGTAATTATTGCAACAGGTGCAAAGCCCAAAAAGCTCAACGTTAAAGGCGAAATAGAAAATATTGGACGCGGGGTAAGCTATTGCGCGGTTTGTGACGGAGCATTTTATAAAAATAAAATAGTTTCAGTTGCGGGCGGAGGAAATTCAGCACTTGAAGAAGCGCTTTATTTAACAAAATTTGCAAAAAAAGTTTATTTAATCCACAGAAGAGATGAATTCAGAGCAGACAAAATCGTTCAAGAAAGAATAAAAGAAAACAAAAAGATTGAACTTGTCTTGAATTCAACAATATCTGAAATTTTAGCTGATGAAAAAGTTTACGCTGTTAAAATTTTAAACAAAAAAACAAACGAAGAAAAAATCTTAAAAACTGATGGGGTTTTCCCCTATATTGGGTTAGAGCCTAACATTGAACTTTTTTTAAATCAAGTTAATCTGGATAAATTTGGCTTTATCATAACAGACTGTACCATGAAAACAAATCTGGAGGGCGTTTGGGCAATAGGAGATGTCAGAAACACCCCTTTAAGACAAGTTATAACCGCCGTTTCAGACGGAGCAGTTGCAGGAGTAGAAGCAGGCAAATATTTATTAAATTTAAAAACAACAGTAAACAAACAAGAAAGATAAAAAAGAAATGCTTGATATATAATAAAATAGTAATAAAAAACAGAGGAAGATATGAAAGCATTAATTTACGATAACGGACTAAAACTTGAAAAAAACTATCCCGTACCTGTTTTGGGCGATGGGGAAGTTTTAATCAAAACAATTATGGTAGGAATTTGCAACACGGATTACGAAATAACAAAAGGTTATATGGGTTTTAAAGGCGTTATCGGACATGAATTTGTCGGTATTGTTGAAAAAATAGGGAAAAATGCCCCAAAAGAACTTTTAGGCAAAAGAGTTGTGGGCGAAATAAACTGTGCTTGTAACAATTGCAAAATGTGCGCACAAAACCTCCAAAGACATTGCCCAAACCGCTCTACACTCGGGATTTTCAAAAAAGACGGATGTTTTAGCGAATATTTTGCTTTGCCTTATGAAAATGTTATTGAAATTTCCCCTGAAATTGATGATATAACAGCAACTTTCACGGAACCTTTAGCTGCCGCTTATGAAATAGCGGAACAAATCCACATCAAACCCGATTCAAAAGTTGCACTTCTTGGCGATGGAAAATTAGGGCTGTGTATTTCTCTTGTTTTCAACGCTTTAAACATAGATTTCACCCACATTGGAAAACACGAAGAAAAATTGAAAATTTCAAAAGAACTGGGCGTCAAAACAAAACTTTTATCTGAATTAGAAGAAAAAGATAACAAAACTTTTGATATTGTAGTTGAAGCAACAGGTTCAACAGGCGGATTTAACACAAGTTCAAATTTAGTCAAACCAAGAGGTATTCTCGTCTTAAAAAGCACAATCGCAGCACGCGAAGGGTTAAATTTGGCACAAATTGTGGTTGATGAGATAACGATTATAGGCTCAAGATGCGGACAATTTAAACCTGTTTTAAGATTAACAGAAAAAAATAAAATTAACGTTAAGCCGCTTGTAAGCGCAATTTATAACGTTGATGAATTTGAAAAAGCATTCAAGGAAAACTCAAAGTGCGAAAATATTAAAATTCTTGTAAAATTTTAAAGTTAAGATTTAATATTTGACTTGCATAAAATATTTTTTAGTGTTAATATCTAATGCACAAAGGAAAACCTATGTTAAATTTTAAAAATATCAATAAATCAATCCATCATCATCAACATAATATCCCGAAGGGGTTATTAAGTTAGTTTGATGTATTTATAACAATTCTAACATTTAACACCTCTTCGGGCATAATCGGGAGGTGTTATTTATTGTAAAGAATTGGAGAAAAATATGTCATTAATCAACGTTATATCAGCCCTTGGCAACAACAACAGCATTTATCCTCTTTTGGTGCGCGATTGCGGAATTGAAAACCTTGCAAAATGCACAATGACTTATCGCCAGAACGCAAAAGAATCAAAAATTATTGCCCGCGAAGCAACAAGAGAAAGAATAATTGATGAATACGGAAC
>CAPYQR010000110.1:0-2962 GCA_948742005.1 uncultured bacterium | reverse complement strand
TTAAACTTTTCAATGTTGATGTCGGCACTTCTGCAGTCTGGCTCGGGGGGATTCCTTTGATGAATAAATTAATGGATAAATTCATCAAAAAAACAGGTTTTGCCCCCGAAGTTAATTTAAAATTGTTTAAAAATTCAAATTCACAAAAACCAAAAGCTCAAAGTGCCGACATCAACATTGAAAAGTTTAAAAATCTAGCACCCGAAGCAGTTTTAGACCTTAAAAAAATAAAAGAAAATAAAAACACCTATCAAAATCTGCAAATAACAAAATTTTTCGCAACAACAGCAATTCCAATTGCTGTTATGGGATTTTTACTTCCAAAATTAAATTTTTTATACACAAAGAAAAAGCTCGAAAAACAAAACATCAAAAAAGACCAAAATCCAAATTCAAAACTCAAAAATTCCTATAGCTTAAAGGTTTTATCAATGGATGAATATCAAAAATCAACAAAAATAAACAACAACCGCAAAAATATCAACTTCCGCGGGCTTGAAAAACTTTTAGATTTGTCTGATTTAGAAAAAATGATGGTTTTAGACGGAGGCTTAACCGTAGGACGCGTCAAAACAGGCAGAGGCTGGCAAGAAAAACTTGAACTCGGGTTTAAAATGCTTTGTATGTGTTATTTAAATTATTGTGCCCCGAAAAAAATCGAAAAAGGCTTAAATAACTTAACAAAAAGAATTTTTGGACTCAACACGGAATTAGACGTTAAAATTTTAAATGATAAAAATTTTATTAAAGAAATAAAAAATAACTCAATGATTCTTCCAAAAGGAAACAGCGAAAAAGAAATTCTTGATTTTATTGATACAAATTCAGATTCAAATTTCGTCAAACAATTAAAAAATCTCAATCTTGTTTCTTTTTTAGAAAACGGAATAAGAGACCCCAGAGCATTTGTTGAAACATCAAAAATTGCCCAATTCAAACAAGCAATTGAAGAATTTGCAAAAGATTCTATAAAATCAGGCTCAATTGAAAAATTTGCAAAAAAAGCACTATGCGCCAAAAGCTTTAATATTTTAACAAATGTTGTTTTAAGCAGCTTTTTGCTTGCGGTTATGCTTCCAAAGATTCAATTTTTATTCAGAACAATAATAACAGGCTCTGCTTTAGAACCGGGCGTAAAAAACCAGATAAACAAAATAGATAGCAAAGCTGAATAAATTTTTGTTATAATAATAAAATGATTAACCAATTTTCAAGAACCGAGCTTTTATTAGGCTCTGAAAGCCTCGAAAAACTCAAAAATTCAAAAGTAATAATCTTCGGCATAGGCGGCGTGGGCGGATATACCGCAGAAGCACTTGCAAGATGTGCTGTTGGCAAAATTGACATCGTTGATAACGATATTATTTCAAAAACAAACATAAACAGACAAATCATCGCCCTTAATTCCACAATCGGGAAATACAAGGTTGATGTTGCAAAACAAAGGCTTTTAGATATTAATCCTGAATTAAATATTGAAGAATTTAAAATTTTTTATAACAATGAAAAATCAAACATGTTTGATTTTTCAAAATATGATTACATAATCGATTGTATTGACAGCACAAAAAGCAAAATTGAAATTATTATTAATGCAAAACTTGCAAAGACAAAAGTTATTTCCTCTATGGGAACAGGAAATAAATTAAATCCTTTAATGTTTGAAATTACGGATATCTCAAAAACCTCCGTTTGTCCTTTAGCAAAAATTATGCGCTCTGAATTAAAAAAAAGAAACATAAAAGACGTCAAGGTTCTATATTCTAAAGAAATCCCCAAAAAACCGCTTGATGAAGATATGAAAAATTTATTAGAAAAAGAAAATATCCAAAAACGCCAAATCCCCGCAAGCATATCTTTCGTACCCTCCGCAGCAGGCTTAATAATAGCCGCAGAAGTTGTAAAGGATTTAATATCTTTTACGGATTAATCTCAAACAAAAATTTAATAAGTCTGTAGAAATATTGTTTTTTATCAAGGGAAAAGGTTTTATACATTTTCATTATTTCATAGTCAAGAGTCTTTTCATCAAGCAAATGCTGAACATCAAACAAATCATTTGGAGTGACATTAAAAGCATTGATAATATTATTCAATGTGCTAACGCTCGGACAAGATTTACCGTTTTCAATATTGCTCAAAGTTGGAGCTTCAATGTTTATTTTTTCACTGAATTCGTTTTGTTTAAGTTTGTGTTTTTTACGAATTTGTTTGATTTTTTTGCCGAGCAGATGTTGAAAGTTATCCATTATTTAATCTTTTGCTTAAATTTATAATCCTTATTCTTTACTTATTTACATTTATTGGTTTATCACTTTTTGTTATAATGAGTTTCTCATTTTCAACAGTATATTTAACCATATCTGTTTCGGGATTAATATCAAGCAAACCCAAAATTACAGAATTTAAACTTAATGCCCAACTATTTCCATTTCTCATTAATTTTCTATCAATTGACATAATAATTACCCGTATAATATATATGTATTATCATACTTTTTGTATATATCTAATTAATAACCCCACAATGTAAGTTAAAATGTATATACTTACTTTTTATGCTTTTTGCTGTTTTCTTTCAATACTACATTTTTTTCGCTTTTTGTTATAAGTAATTTATTCCCAAATATTGAATACTTAACCATATTTTTTTCAGGATTGACGTCTAAAAATTTCAATATTGTGGAATTCAAGCATAATGCCCAACTATTTCCATTTCTTATTAATTTTCTGTCATACGTCATATTAAATTCCTTATTTATTACTTGACAATATAATACATTTTGTATATATTTATTTCTAATCTAACAATGTAAGAGTAAAGGTAAGTACAAAATTAATGGACGAAGAAGATTTAATAGATTTTAAAAAGAAAATGAAGAAAAAATTACGCCAGATAAAAGACCCCGAACAGCTTGCGTTATCTAATCTTAAATCAATAGAAATTGATGAAAAATATGAC
>CAPYQR010000109.1 GCA_948742005.1 uncultured bacterium | reverse complement strand
CCATTTTTTACTTCTTTCGCTTTGCCCAAATCTTTTATAACAATAATTTAATGCCAAAAATAAAAAAATCAAATTTTTTCCTTTAAATTTTATCATTTTTAATATAAAATAAAATTATCCGATGGAGAGGTGTCCGAGTGGCTTATGGTGCGGATCTCGAAAGTCTGTGTACGCCTAAAACGTACCGTGGGTTCAAATCCCACCCTCTCCGGTTTTTAGCAATTTTTTTCTTTGAGGGGTTTTGATTAATTATGAACAAAATAACCCCGATAATTTTTTTTAATAAAGTACAAAATTTTTTTACCGCAAAAAAGGATAGTGAAAAATCACAAAATACCCAAACCTTTTTATCCGATAAACAAAATTTTAATTATTTTAACGCAATGAAAAACTACAATCTTGCATTTTTAGGGGCAATTAACAATGATTCGGATAAATTAATTTATATTATTGATGCTTATGGAAATTACGCTAAATTATCCATTACAGAAGCATCCGAAAGATTAAATTTAGACCCGAAAAAAATTCTAAAATGCGCAAAAGGCAAAACCGAAGAAGTTGACGGGTTTATGGCGGCATTTCCCGAAAATATTGAAATATCAACAAAAACAGGAAATCACAATGTTGATAATTTCATGATTGAAATAGTCAAAGAATCTTTAAAAATGTCCAAGAAAAAACCGCCGAAACTTACAAACTTTGATTTAAATATCAGCAGCAAAGAAAATAAACCAAAAGAAGAGGCAAAACAGGAAACAAAAAAGAAATCAAAACCGCAAAACACTATAAAACAAAAAACAGAGCCAAAAAACAAAACCGCCCCGCAAAAAAATCAACAAGGACGAATTTATAAATCAATTGATAAAATAAAAAAATTAAACGACTTTCCACAGGAAGATTTATCAAAAACATTGCCAAGATATTTGCAATCGCCTTTTTATGTTATGAATGAAAATTTAGAATGTGAAAAATTTTATTTAAGGAGTTTTATCGCAAAACAGCTTGGCGTTGGAAAAGATACAGTCGCACTTTGTGTTAAAGGAAAGACAAATGTATGCCAGGGTTATGCTATGGCAGAAGCTAAAGATATCGAATTACTTGATAAAGACGGAAAAGTAATCGGTTTGGATTTGGAAACATTAAAAAGCAGATTCAAAAGTAAAGAAGAGTATTTTTATGCTGTTAATGAAAAAGGAGAATGTTTCAAACTTGATTCAATAGAACAAGCCGCAGAAAAACTTGAAGTTACACCTTTAAGTATTGCTGTATATTTTTTACACAGACAGCAAAACACGACAATTGGAAATCATATTTTAATGAAAAGAGATGAAATTGAAATCAAGCGTAAAAACGGAACAGTCGAATTTGACAGTAAAAAAATTAAACAATTAAGAAGCATCTTAGCCAAAGGGGAAGTTTATATAATTAATCTTGAAACAAAAGAAAAGAAAAAATACAAAACAAAACAAGAAGCAGCAGATGCTTTAGATGTTTCTTACCAATTAATCACAAACGCATCATCAGGATACAACAAAACCGCTAAAGGATTTGCCGTAATTAATGCTAATGAAATTGAATCATATTCAAAATCAGGAGCAATATTAATCAATGAAAAGAAAATTGATGAAATTATAAATAATTTAAATTCAGATGTTAAAGATGATTTTGATGTCAAAACAGAAGGGTTTTTTGCCATTAAAGAAAATTACGCAGAAAAATTTTATTCATACAAAGATGCTCAAAAAGAAATCGGCGCAAACCCGATAAGTATTTCCAACATTCTCAAAGGCAAAGGAGTTTCTGCAAACGGTTATGTTTTTGCAAGAGCTTCTGAAATTGAAAAACAAAACAAAGACGGAACAATTGAACCCAGCAAAACAAAAATAATCAAAAAACTAAAAATTCTTGATAAAAAAGCGGTTTATGCAATCACGGCAGATTCAATCACAAGATATGACGATCAAAAAAGCGCAAGCAAGGATTTAGAAATTGATATAAAACTAATCTCTGCCTGCATAAGAAAAATTCGAGATATTACACACAATACAGTATTTGTCCCTGCGCTTGAAGTTGAAAAAAGAGATAAAGACGGCAAAATTATAATTTTGGAAGATAAAATCGAAAAAATCAGAAACGAAAAATTATTCAAAAAAGCCGTTTAAGAAAAACTTGTACATAAATACTAACCGCTTTCGGTCATCATTTATCAATCAATTGCGCAAGGAATTACCCGAGGATTTTCGATTGAATGAAATTGATTAAACCACATCCAAACCACAATAATCCTTAAACGAACAATATTTGCACTTAGTTTTATCTTCTATAGGTTCAAAATTGCAATTTTCGATATTTTTAATTGCGGATTTAAATTTTTCAATTACCTGATTTGTTTCATCTTGTGTAAATATTTTTTCAACAGGATTAGCAGGGTCAATCAAGAAGATAAATTTTGTTTTAGTAACTTTTTTATTTTCAATTTTTTCAAAATAATATTTATACAAACAAATCTGATTATAATAATTTTCATATTCTTCCCCGGGCTCAATTTTTGAGGGAGATTTTTTAGAACCTGTTTTATAATCAATTATCGTAAAACTTCCATCCTCATTTTTCTCAATTTTATCAATTACCCCGACAAAATTAACTCCGTCAAGCTCTGCTTTTAGTTTAAATTCCGCATCATAAATTGATTCAACAGATGTCAATAATAAAATATTATAATAATTTGAAAGCTCATTTTCTCCGCGCGTTGTTAAAATTTCACGCTGTATTTTGTCTGAAATCGGAAGTTTGCTTAACTCTTTTTTAAAACATCCGATAAATTCTTCTTTTTTTGGATAAAATTTATCTTTCAATGCAGATTTCACAGCAAACTCCAGAGCATTATGAACAGCACTTCCATAATACATCGCATCTGCGTTTGCGGATTTTAAATTAAAATCAAAAATCTGAGAATACAAAAATTTTCTCGGACAAGTCAGATATTCATTAATTGAAGTCGGAGAATAGTATTTATCTTTTATTTTTGTTTTAATTAATTCTTCAGAATCGCGTCTGTAATCATAAGGGCGTTTTTGAAGTGATTTTTTAAGCAAATTATTATGATTTTCAAGATTATATTCACTAAAATCCCTTAATTCCATTAAATCTTGAGCCTTTAATAACCACTCGCAAGGCTGGGTTGTTTTTCCGTAATTTTCAACATATGAAAGCCTCAAAGTATGTTTCGCGCGGGTCATTCCAACATACATTGTTTTAATTTTATCTGAAAGACGGTATTTTTTCCAATATTCATCATCCTTATAATCTTTTTTATCAACAGGAATCGTAGGTTTGAAAGAATCACGCGTTTTATCCCACTTGCTTGCTTGCAAAGTCGGCATGTAGACAATTTCAAACTCTCTGCCTTTTGAAGAATGATAAGTAATTAGCTGAATTGCATTTTGCGCTATAGGCGGTTTATCAATCAAAACATCAAGTTCTCTGTCTTGTTCAATCATTTCTAAATATTCAACAAAATCTTCAAGACTTGTTTTGTTTTCAACATCAGCAAATTCTCGCGCAATATCTGTTATTTTTTTTATTCCTGCAATATTTTCAACACTGTTTATTTCGTTATTCACAAAATAATCAAAAATGCCTGTTTTTGCAACAATTTCAAGAACAATGTTTCTTAAAGTTTCCAAGGAAGAATAAAATTTTAATTCATCATATATTTTTAAAAATTTTTCAATTTTTTCTTTTTCAATAAAATCCTGAATTTCACGCATTGAATCAATGAATGTTTTGTTTGTTGATTTTTGTTCGTATAATTTTTGATAATCTTTAGGATTTAAATTAAATGGCGGAAGCAAAAGAAGCTTTAAAAATTTATCACAATATAATTCAGGATTCACAAGGATTTGAAAATAATAATACAAAACCAGCGAAGACTTGATTTGAAAAATGCTTTTGCCGTCTTTAACTTCAAATGGAATGTTTTTATTTTTCAACAATTGTGCAAAATTTTGAAGTTCATCATGGGTTTTTGCAAGAATTGCAATCTGTGACAAATCCAAAGGAGAATTTGCAGAATTTATTATATTTTCAATTTCATCAACAATATCTTGATATTCTTGCTCAATGTTAAAATATTTAGTTAATCGTACTTTATTATTTTTTTCTTTCAAAAGAGTGTTTTTTGATATTAGATTTTTATCAATATTATAATTCTTGAATTCCGGATTAATTTCCAATCTTTTAGAATCTTCTTTGGATATAACACGTGCAATATCAAGAATATTTTGTGTTGAGCGCATATTTTCATTAAGACAGATTACTTTTGTGTCAGGAAATTCTTTTAAAAAATTCTCGATTGTATCTAAACAAGCTCCCTGAAAAGAATAAATAATTTGATCATCATCCCCGACAACAAAAACATTTTGACTCTTTAGCGCATGAGTTAAAAGAAAGATAATTTTATTTTGAGATTTGTTTGTATCCTGATATTCATCAACCAAAATATATTCATATTTATTTGCAATCATATCCAAAAAAGCAGGATTATTCTCAAACTTTTCCAAAACAAAACCAATCATATCATCAAAATCAATATATTGGTTTTGTTCCATTTTATTTTTATATAATTCAAAAAATCCCCAAATTTCCTTTGCTTTTTCAATATCAAGAAGCTTGTCTTCAATTAGATTTTCAATTTTTTCTAATCTTTTAAGCTGTTTTGAATTTTTGTTTTCAATTTTTAAAAGCTCGCTTTTTTCTTCGTTTAATTTTCTGATAACTTCCATCCAATCAGGATGTTCATTGATATTTTTAAAATAATCTTCTTTTTTAAGATTATATCTTTTGATTTCCTTAATTTTTTCATAAATTATTTTCAAATAAACATAAGGGTCATTTTTCGAATTTCTATAGGCAATTGGGTTTGATTCATCAATAACTTCTTTTAAAAACTGTTTTGAATTTGTTTCTGTAATAATTCTGTAATTTTCACTTAATTCAAAAATTTCAGGATTTTGGGATATTATTTCATTGCAAAAACTGTGATATGTATAAATATTGATTCCAATGTCGATTTTATCAAAAGAACGCGCGATTTTGTTCTTCATCTCATTAGCAGCAGCTTCAGAATATGTTAAACAAAGAATCTTTTGAGGATTTATGCCGTTTTTTAACATATTTTTAATTCGCTCAACAACACTAAAGGTCTTTCCCGTTCCGGGCCCTGCTAAGACAAGATATTTACCCTCAATATTTTCAATACATTCTTTTTGTTTTTCATTTGGTGTAATTTCAGTTTTCAGCAACATCAAAACTCCTTCAATAATAATATTAAACCATAATCAAGAACAATTACAAAACAGACAAAAACACATGCAGCCAATGT
>CAPYQR010000108.1 GCA_948742005.1 uncultured bacterium | reverse complement strand
CCTCAGGTTTTATTAATAAGAAAGGAAATATTATTAATGATATTAAAATAAATAATAAAATTACTTTCTTATTTTTTAATATTTCACTATTCACTTTTTTAATATTCCTCTCCAATGGTGTCAATCGCTTCAACCCTGATATCAGTTATTAATTCAGAATACGATATTACAACAATCGTTGGAATATGACGTTCAAGCATTTGATATAATGGCAGGCGGATTCTTGGGGAACAAAGGATTACAGGCTGGATTCCAACCGCTCCCTGTGCGCGCATTAAAGTGTTTGCGGTGGATTCAATGAGTTCCTGAACCTGCATGGGGTTTAATAAAAACATTGTCCCGAGTTCCGTTCTCTGGCAGCTGTCATCAAGTGTTTTTTCCCATTCTTGCGATAGTGTCAGTGCGTATAATATTTTTTCTTTATTTGCATTTGATAAACAAATTTGCCGCCCTAAAGCTGCTCTTAAACGTTCCGATAAAATATCAGGTTCTTTTGAAAAACGAGCATAATCACAAAGACGCTCGAAAATGAAAATTACGTCTTTTATTGAAACTTTTTCACGGATTAAATTAACAAATATTTTTCTTAAATCTGAAGTCGATATAATCGTTGGAACAAGGTCGTTAACCAAAGTCGGGTCTTGCGATTTTACAAGTTCCATAAGCTTCAAGACATCCGTTTTTGTCATTACTTCATCAACATATTTTCTCACACACTCCTGCAAGTGTGTAACAATTACATCAACCGCATCAACCGCTTGAATATTGCTGTCTTTTCCTATATGCTGCGGATTGAGCCAATAAGCCTGCGATTGATAAGTTGGTTCTGTTGAAACAATGGCATTTTCAGGCAATTCCTTGCCCAAAGCCTCCCACTGATCAGCAATAACCATTAATTTACCGGGATACACAGACCCTGTTGCAACAGGATTCCCGCGAATCGAAATCAAATATTCATTATCCCCGATAGCAGATGAATCCATAATACGAATATTGGGAATGATATAACCAAGGTCATCTGTTACCCTCTGGCGAAGAGCAGCAATTTTTGCAAGCAATTGCCCGTCTTGCTCAGGGTCAGCGATAATTAAAAGACCCGCCCCGACTTGAAGCGATAAAACATCAACCCCTAAGCGCTCATACATTTTATTCGGATTAACCAAATCCTGCATGTTTTGCTTAACCGCATCCAATTGCCCCAGCTGCTGTTGAACGTCTTGATTAACAAGAACGGATAACCCGCCCAAAATCAAAACAATCGCAAAAATAACAAAAGGATACCAGGGCAAACCTGTCATAGGAGAAGTTAACGCCGTTAAAATCAAAAATCCCGCCGCTAAAAATAAACTTGTTGGTTTTGATAAAATCTGCAATGCCAAATCTGAACCCAAAGCTACGCCTGACCCTGTCGCACGCGACATAACAACACCTGATGAAATTGACATTAAAAGTGATGGAACTTGCGAGCAAAGACCATCCCCGATTGTTAAGGTTGTATATTTCCCGATTGCATCTTCAGGTCCCATCCCATTTATTAAAATGCCGATAATTAAACCGCCTACGATGTTGATTAAAGTAATGATGATACCTGCTATCGTATCACCTTTGACGAATTTCATCGCACCATCCATTGAACCATATAAACTTGATTCTCTTTGCAAATCCTCACGCCTTTTAACCGCTTCTTCAGGAGATATCAGCCCAGCATTAAAATCAGCATCAATTGTCATTTGTTTTCCGGGCATTGCATCCAATGCAAAACGTGCAGAAACTTCAGCAATACGCTCTGCACCTTTTGTAATTACCATAAATTGAACAACGGTAATAATCAAAAAGATTACAACCCCGACAATCATATTACCGCCTGAAACAAAATCCCCAAAAGCCGTTACTACCTGCCCTGCATCCCCTTTAGCAAGAATTAAACGGGTGGAGGCGATTGACAAAACAAGCCTGAAAACCGTTCCGATAAGTAAAATTGACGGGAAAGCCGCAAGTTCAAGGGGTTTATTTACATACAATGAAATCATCAAAAGCACGATTCCAAGCGTGATATTAAACCCGATTGACATATTTATCATCCATGTTGGAACTTCAAATAACAAAATCCCGATTAACAAAATGACAAATACAGCAAGCGCCATTTCTGAAAGGATATTGGTTTTTGGCGTCATTAAATGCCTCCTTTATAAATTCCAAAGGCATTTTGCAAAATCAGCAACTGCGTTTTAAAATTAGCATCAATTACGCCGTTATTTGCACTCAACAGGCAGCTTCCCTTTTCAATCGTTTCATCTCCCGCAATCGAAAATTTAACACCATCACCCTTTGCTTCAATTATTTCAGGCAAAGAAGCGCTGGCAAATTCAACATCATCAGGGTTAACTTTTATTGTAATTTTTTGAACCTCACCGTTCATTTCATCCAACGCAGACATTATAACGTTTTTTAAAACATCATTTGAAATTTCCGTTTCTTTTTTAATGATTTTTTTGGCAATTTCAAGAGAAATTTCCAGAATATGAGGATAAAATTCCTCATACATTGTATCTTTCATTGACAAAAATTCAACTAAAGAAGATTTAATTTCCCCAATCTCCCCATGCGCCTTTTCAATTCCGTTTTTATAACCCTCACGCGCCGCGAGTTCTTTAATTGTGTGCGCTTCTTGCTGTGCGCGCGAAACTAAAGAACGTTCATCAATTCTTCTGTAGCCCCTGCGCCTGTCGCCGCGCCTGCGCTCAACCCGTTCTTTAAATTCGATCGATGAAATATCGATTTTTTCAAATGTTTCTTCTTTTGTAATCGCAGATGTCGGTTTAGCCGCAGGCTCAAGGGATTCTTTTTTTGAATTTGTGTTTTGGATATTTTTAGAATCTAAAATAACATCTTCTTTTTTAATCACATTTTTACTTTTTTGAGATTTTGGATTTTGAGAAGATGTTGATGAAGATTTTTTAGATTTGGCGTTTGATTTCCTTATTATCATGAAACGTTTTCTTCTATGTATTTAGAAATTGTATCTGCGATGTAGGCAGGGATTTTTTTTCTTCTTTTTTGATAACACGAAAGTACAAATTCTTTGATATTTGGTCTTTCATTTTTAATCATATCTAAAATTGCCGTGTTTTGCGAATTTTTAATAATTTTACACATTTTTGAATAAGCTTTATCATAACTTATCACAACAACTTCAGGCAAAGTATTTTTAATTTCCTCAAAACATTGCATTGTAGCCCTCAAATCCAGTTTTTCTTCTAAATCAGTCATTTTTAAATATTTAATCAAAACATCGCGTTCTGGTTTGTCGAATTTTTGTAAAACGTTTTTTAATTTATCGGTCGGGAAATTTTTAATCAAAACCGCAAAAGAAGCAAGTTTTATAAGCTTTTTATCACTCATACAGCTGATATCGTGTGCGGTTTCTTCTTCTACCTGAGCAATTGCCATAGTATCAATGTTAGATTGCGAAAGCGCATCTTTTTCAACAGAATCGTTAATAATTCCTCTGTCTTTTAAATCTTTCATTGTTTTTTCAAAACATTTTTTAACCTGCGCTTCAACAAGGGTGATTAATTGTTCCTGGGGGATATTGTTTTCGATTGCTTTTTTTGCAATATCAAAAACCGTAAAAGCAATTTTTTGCAAAATCCCCTCGCGATATTGCGGTTCAATATTTGCTCTTATAATATCGATTGATTTATGAAAAATCCACTCTCCGATAAATTGCGTTACTAAACTTGCTTCCTGCGCGTTTAATTTCGTATCTTTCTCGTTAATTAACGCATCGCCTGCCATCTGACAAAAACGCAGGATGATATCAACAACAAATTGCTTATCGGGTTCTGAAATATCGGCAGGAATGACTTGACTTGCCTGCTGGGCAAGGTCTTGAGAAAATTCAGCACAGTTAAAAGTTTGAATATCAGTTGCCATTTTTAATTTTTATATTATCCCTGTCAATATTATAATCAATTACGCGTTTTCAATCCAGTTTTTAATTTTTTCAACAGCTTCATTTTCATCCATCGAATTAAAATCAGATTCAAGCTCACTTATCGCTTCGGATAAATTTCCCCTGCCCGAAGTCCTTGGAGCAGCTTGTGCTGCTGTTTTTGCCTGTTCAAGGGCGAGCGCGTACTGGTTTTTTTGTTCTAAAAAGTTTTGAGTCATTTGTTCTTGCTGCGCGATTAAATTATTTGCCTGTACTGTAACATCTTGCAATTGTTTTTCCTGATTTTGCGCGATTTGTCTTAAATATTCAAGTTCTTCTTCTTGTTTTTTTGATTCATCTTTAACTTTTTTACCAATATGACCGATTCCAACTATCAGCCCAACAAACAACATCAACCCGACAACCCACCAGGGATTTCCTGATTCTTCGGGCTTTGGAAGCGCGGGTTCTGAATCAGGAGCAAGCACAAGAGCATTTGATTCTACAAAAGCAATCGAAACATCTTCAATGTTAACCTTTGGACTTGCAGCATTTGCAATTAAAGTTTTTAATTCATATAAACTCATATTTGACGGGATGGCATTTTCTTCAATTGAAACAGCAATTGAAATTTTTTCTATAATACCTGCCGAATGGAACTCATTAACCTGCGTTTTAGAAACTCCATATTGCGTTTCGGTTGCGGTTCTTGAATATTGTCTGTCCTGCGAAGAAGAGCCGGATTGAACAGCACCCTTAACACCCTGAGGGACATAAACACTCACAGGATTCATGCCGGTAGATGTTGAATCGTTATGATTATCTCCTAAATTTTCTTTGAATTGCTGTTCATTAACAGATGTCTTTTTCTCAGGGTCATAAGTTATACTTGATTTTTCAATCGGTGATTGGGTTAAAAATGTTGAAACAGTAGCAATATAGTTTCCTTTGCCGATTAATTTATCAAGCTGGGAGTTGACTTTTGATTGCATGTATTTATCGTTTTCTTCAATCTTTGCAATCGCATCATCAGATGCTCCGATTATTGAATTATAAACCGTTCCGTTTGTATCGGTTATTGAAATATTATCAGATTCAAGCCCTTGAACCGCGCCCAATAAAAGATTAGAAATCGCTTTAACTTTCATATTATCTAACCGCTCGCCCGAGGGCATTGTTATTTGAACGGTTGCAGTTATAGGTTTTTGATATTGAGTAAACATTGTTTGTTCAGGAATTGAAATAAATACCTGTGCGTTTTCAATCGGGGGAATTTTGCGGATTAATCTTGCAAGCTCGCCATTCATTGCACGGACGAGTTTGATTTTTTTATCATCTTTTGTTGCAGTAAAATCACCCTTGTCAAAAATTTCCAATCCCGTATGTTCATCCAATAATCCGCTTTTAACAATTGTCAAAAGCGCTCTGTCTCTTTGGTCTTTTGTATATTCTTTTAAAACAATACTGACTTTAGAACCGTTATCAACTTTTGTTGCGGTAATTTGTTCACGTGCTAATAATGCCTGAACTTCCAGTGCTTTTCCCGAATTATCCGTAGTGAACAATGTAACAGGGTCGTTTTTAATTACTTTTTGCGCTTCTTTTAATTGTTTTGTCTGAATTTCATTACCGTCTGCAGATTTTGACGAACCTTTGTTAACATTCACGCTGACCATCGTAAAAATCATCAAAACAAGCATTAAACCAACACACAC
>CAPYQR010000107.1:2295-5678 GCA_948742005.1 uncultured bacterium | reverse complement strand
CCCGTTTGTTTGGAAATTTCTTTCAAAGTCAAAATATCATCGTTCAAGCTCCTTAAACGCAGCAATTTATTTTCAAAATCAGGAGTTTTCGAGTCGATAAACGTTTTAAATTTAACTCCCTCGCTGCTTTCGATTTTTTCGACTTTTCCTTTTAAAAATCCTTGCGAGATTAATCTTCTGAAAGCTTTAACATCCCCAAAACCAAGTTTTTGAAGATAAGCAGCAGGGATAAATTTTTTATTTTTAAATTTTGATTTCTTAGGATGGACTTTGTTATATTCCGCTTTACATTTTTCCAAAATCACAGTCGCTTCGCCATCATCCAAATCAATTAAAGCAGAAGATGTGTTAATTCCAAAATTATTATCAATTCCAAAACATTTTAATTCATTATTTGCAATCAATTCAGAAATTATATTCATGCTTGGAATTTCGTAAATTTTTAAAATTTCATCACAGGTTTTAATTGTTCCGCTTTCAATTTTTCGTCTGATAAATTCAACATTATCTTTATTTTCAGAATCATTTAAATTAATAAATTTTTTATCATAAGCAGATTTTGCAAAACTTGAATTTTTACATTCTATTTCATCAATCTTAATCAAACCCGATTTTACAATCCCTGACAAATTTAAAGGTGAAACGCCGAGCTGCTGCGAAAAATCCGCAAGACTTAATAAATAATCACAATCTTTTGCTGTTTCATATTTTTCCCTCGGCTCAAGATCGGGGTTGTAGATAAACGCAATGTCGCTTGAATTTTGAAGTTTATCCAAATAAAAATAATACTCATTTATTTTATCGTTGCAATTTTCAACAACAGCGGGAGCTATTTTAAACTCGGCTTTTTTCTTTTCTAAAGCTTTAATTTTTCTCAAAACCGCCCTTTTTTCTTCAATTATTTCTTTATCAGCAGTTGATTCAAAAGAATCTTGAATTGCATTTCCCTTGAAATTTATTGCGAAAGATGAATTAGAATTAAAATTTATTTTCTTCTTAAAATTCACAGTTTTAATATTACATGAAGCAGATAAATCCATATTTTTCCTTTGAACAGTTTTAATATTTATATAAAAACCAAAACGCACAAAAAATTGTCAATTTTTTCTAGAAAAAAGTTTTTATATTTATATAAATAAAGTTTTCAACTACATGGAGAAAAAATGGAAAATATAAACTTAAGCCAGGCAAATCAGGCATATATTCAAAGACAAAAAAATAAAACAGAAGCAAAAGAAAAAATACAAGCTCAAAAACCTGATAAAAAATTCAACAAAAAAGCAATTTTTGCAACTTTAGCAATATTATCAACAGCAGCAATTGCAGGGATTGCAATTTATAAAGGTAAAGTTTCAAAAGCAGGCAGCGAGGTTAATAATTTATTAAACAATAATCCTGAAATCAAAGAAAATGCTGCAAAATTATTAAAAGATATCAACTTCAACAAAGGCGAGGCAATTTTCAAAGAAACAGGTGAAAAATTTTCAGGAATTATTGAAGATATACTTGGAAACGGCGATAAAATCACACTTGAATATAAAGACGGAATTTTGCAAAAATCTGCAAGAAAAGGCAGTATTGATATAGAAAAAATTTATGAAAAAATTGACGATAGAAAAAAACTCACAAAAATTATCAACGGCAAAGAACAAGCCCCTGTGATTTTAAAAGATCTATCAGAAGAAATTAAAAAATCTGAAGAAAAATTAATGGATATCTTGAAAAATAAAGAAAATTTTACAGCAGATGAATTAAATGAAGAAATAAATAAAATTCAATATGTTTCCACAAAACAGCGTATTGAAGTTGAAAATATAATTAAGGAAAAAAATAAATCCTCGCTTGAAAACGCGCAAAAAATCAAAAATGAAGCAAAAGCACAATTAGATAAAACAAAACAAGAAGCACAAAAACAAAAAGTTGAACAATTGCGCCAAAAATGGGAAAATGCAAAAGAAACTGCGCGAAGCACACATTCACTCGAAGACTCAATAAATTCATACGAATGCGCAATTGAATATAAAAAATTAAAAATTGAACAGTTGAGACAACAGGGTTCTCCGTTAAGCGAGATAGAAATAGAAGAACTTGAAAAAAGTCTGGGTTTTGATGAAAATTTTTTAAAATTAGATAAAGAAAAGCTTGCCCAAAGAAACAAACACATAAAAATTTTAGAAAATTTAAAACAAAAATTCAACGATGATGACGAAAAATTAAAAAATGCTTACAATGATGTTATTTTAGGAAAAGATAAAAATATAAGCAAGGAAGAATTTAAAGCATTAAAAGAACTTTACGCGGAAAAATTTGAAACATATCCCAATTTTAAAATAAAAAATTCGCAAATCGAATCACATCATGATGTTAACGGCGTAAATCACAAAGTCAGAAGAGCCGTCAAAAATAATCACTTGAATGATGAAACCTTGCAAAATTTAGATAAACAATTTGCAAAATTAACCCCTCTTGAAAAAGACATAACGGTATATCGGGGCAGAGGCGAATTTTTTACGGAAAAAGGTATTGATTTTGATTTAATGGATAAAGCGCAAATAAACGATATAATAACTCCCGATACAGGTTATTCATACACAGCCGTTAATCGCTCGCTTGCAGAACGTTACGCTTCTTCAACAGACGGGAAAAATATGATTTATGAAATCAGAATACCAAAAGGCGCAAAAGTTTCAAGAAATCGCGAACACGGCGGAGAAGTTTTAATGCCCAGAGGTGCAAGTTATAAAGTCATTGGAAAAGGTATTGATGCGGATAACAGGATTAATGTTATATTAGAATATATTCTGCCGGAAAATAATTAATTTTACTAGCAAAAACTTTTCTTTACGATTTTTAAAGATATGTAACAACTTTTTTTCAAAAAAATGTTGACGACATGTTTTGTTTATAATACGCTTTATGATACCGTATTATAATATAAAGAAAAGGTAATAAACTTAAAATGAGCACAGCAAAAAGACAAAGAATCAGAGTATGTTTAAAAGCATACGACCATCAATTAATTGATAGTTCTGCTCAAAAAATTGTAGATACAGCGAAAAGAACCGATGCAAGCGTATCAGGTCCTATTCCGATGCCTACAAAACGCAGAGTATATTGCGTTCTTCGTTCACCTCACGTTGATAAAAAATCTCGTGAACACTTTGAAATGAGAACACACAAAAGAATTATCGACATTTACGAACCAACACAACAAACGACCGAAGAATTATCCAGAATGGATTTACCTTCAGGCGTTGACATCGAAGTAAAACTATAATTACTTCAAAAGAACACATGACAATTTAATATCAATGTGATCTATTTAGAAAGACAGAGTTTGCCTTTTAATTCAAAAGTTCAAACAAAGTCAGTAAGTACTATCA
>CAPYQR010000107.1:1858-2285 GCA_948742005.1 uncultured bacterium | reverse complement strand
CACACGACATTAGGTGTTATTGGCAAAAAAATTGGAATGACACAAATATATGACGACGCAGGTCTTTGTATTCCTGTTACCGTCATAGCGGCTGAAACTGCAATTGTTACACAGGTCAAAACCAAAGAAACAGACGGCTATGAAGCTATCCAGGTCGGCGTTGTACCTGCTAAAGAAAAGCATTTAACAAAAGCTCAAATTGGTCATTTCAAGAAAAACAATCTGGAAAACTTTAGACATCTTCAAGAATTCAGAGTAGACGATGCATCAAAATACACCGTTGGACAACAAATTTCTATGACAGAAGTCTTAGAAAACGTTGCAAAAGTTGACGTTACAGGTCGTTCAATCGGTAAAGGTTTCCAAGGTACTGTTAAAAGACACAATTTCTCCAGAGGACCAATGGGACACGGTTCTAAAAACCACA
>CAPYQR010000107.1:0-1848 GCA_948742005.1 uncultured bacterium | reverse complement strand
CTATTCCCGGTCCTGAAGGCAAATTAGTTACCGTTAAACCCAGCAGGACAAAATGGAATTAGAGGTGAGCAATGACAAAAAATGTAAAATCTGAAAATAAAACAGTAAAAATATTATCAACTCAGGGTTCTGAACTTGGTCAAATTAACCTTGAAGGTTCGGTATTCGGCGTTGAACCAAATACGCACGTTATGTACCTCGCTCTTAAAAGACAATTAAACAACGCAAGAAGCGGTTTAGCTTCTACCAAAACAAGAGCAGAAGTTTCAGGCGGCGGCAAAAAGCCTTGGAAACAAAAAGGTACAGGCAGAGCAAGAGCCGGCTCATTAAGAAGCCCTTTGTTTAGAGGCGGCGGTGTAATCTTTGGACCAAAACCAAGAAGCTACGAAACAGCACTTCCCCAAAAAGCAAGAAAACTGGCTCTAAAATCTGCTCTAAGCGCAAAATTAGAAGTAATGACAATAGTTAAAGATTTTTCTGAAATTACAGAAGCCAAAACAAAAGCAATGGTAAAAATCTTAAAAGACTTAAATGCTCAAGGAAAAACTTTAATAATTGCCGAATTAAACGCTGATGAAAACAAAAATCTTGTATTATCGGCAAGAAATATTCCATCAGTGAAATTATTACTTCCGACAAACTTAAATGTTAAAGATATTGTTGAAGCAGATACCATAATCGTTACAGAATCCGCTATCAATTCTATCACTGAAAGGTTGGCAAAATAATGACAAATTCAAATACCAACAAAGCAAAATTATACGATGTAATTAAAAAGCCGATTATCACGGAAAAATCCATGATGGCTACAGCAAGCAACACTTATACTTTTGAAGTACAAAAAGATGCAACAAAAGTTGAAATTGCTCAAGCTGTTGAATTGGCTTATCCAAACCGCAAAGTTAAGAAAGTTAGAACGGTTTATATGCCCTCGCATCAAAAAAGAATGGGGCTAAAGTTTGGCAGAACACAATCAGGTAAAAAAGCTATTGTTACAATAGTTGGCGACCCGATTGAAGAATTGACAGGAGTATAGAATTATGGCAACTCGAAAAATTAATCCTACATCCCCCGGTCAACGTGGCATGACAAGACCTGATTATTCAGAAATCACAACTTCTACTCCTGAAAAATCATTAGTTAAATCTTTAACTAAATCAGGCGGAAGAAATAATACAGGAAGAATCACCACAAGACACATCGGCGGCGGTCATAAAAGACTTTATCGTATTGTTGATTTTAAAAGAGATAAAATTGGCATCGAAGGTACAGTAATGACAATTGAATACGACCCGAACAGAAATGTCAGAATCTGCTTGATTAACTATGCAGACGGCGAAAAAAGATACATTTTATGCCCCGAAAACTTAAATGTCGGCGATAAAATCGTATCAGGTCCTGAGGCTGAAATTTCTGTCGGAAACGCACTTCCTCTAGACTCCATCCCTCTTGGTGCTTTGGTTCACAATATTGAATTAAGAGCAGGCAGAGGCGGAAAAATGCCAAGAAGTGCCGGAAACTCAGCTCAAGTTATGGCTAAAGAAGGCGATTATGTTACTTTAAAACTTCCATCTTCAGAAATGAGAATGGTAAGAAAAGATTGTTACGCTACAATCGGCGTTTTAGGTAATTCGGAATATAAAAACCTATCAACAGGTAAAGCAGGAAGAACAAGACACCTGGGCATCAAACCCACTGTCCGCGGTGTTACGATGAACCCTGTTGACCACCCGCACGGCGGCGGCGAAGGCAAAACAGGCCCCGGCGGCAACCCGAAAACTCCTTGGGGCAAACCCGCTCTTGGTTACAAAACCCGTAACAAGAAAAAAGCTTCAAGCAAGTTGATAG
>CAPYQR010000106.1 GCA_948742005.1 uncultured bacterium | reverse complement strand
AGGATAAATAATTATGAACTATGAATTATTTGGAATCCTGACAACGGTTGTGATTCAGGCATTATATATTGCATATAAAATTGGAAAATTCGAAGAAAAGCTTGAAATTTTGGAAAAAAAACAAGACAAGCATAATAATCTTATAGAGCGTACAATTCGCCTTGAAGATAGTGTAAAATCCGCGCATATAAGAATTGATGAGTTGAGAGGATGAATAAAATGCTGAATTTTAAAATTTCCGAGCTTGTAAAATCAAAAATTGCACAAGAAAAAAATATTAATAATTTTCCCGATATTAATTCTCTTGATAATCTTCTTTATTTGATTTTTTTCTGCCTTCAGCCTATAAGAAATCTTATTAAAAAACCTGTTATTATAACTTCCGGATTTAGATGTAAAAAATTGAACAATGAAGTAAACGGCGCTATAAATTCGCAACATCTTAAAGGTCAAGCAGCAGACTTTAAAATCAACGGAATGAAACCTTTTGAAATTATTGAAATAATTAAAAAATCGGATATTGTATATGACCAGTTGATTAATGAATATGATAAATGGGTTCATATTTCATATAATAAAAATAAAAACAGAAGACAAATTATAAAATTATAATTTAATATTAAAAAAATGCCTTGCAAATTTCTTTTGCGAGGCTTTTTGTTAATTATTTTTTTAAGTTGTTAGTTAGTAGAGATTGTGATTGTTTATGCATTTATATAATTTATAAATCTTGTATCAAAACTGCCTTTTGTTCCCATGTCGTATAAAATTGTTTTTGCGCAAATGTCGCTCATTGCTTTTTTGTATGGTCTGTCTTCTCTTAATGCGCAATAGCAGTCTGCAATTGTCAAAAGTTGGTTTTCAGGACTTCTTTTGATATTGTTTTCATAATTATGATGTTCCAGCGCAAGCTGGGCGACTTTTGGACTTAAATCCGTTGTAATTAAAATTTCATAGCTTAATTTATTATGAAGTTCAACAATTTCACGTTCAGCTTTTGTTAATTTCCCTTTTTTGTTTAAAATTTCACAAGGAATAAATGCTTTTCCGATATCATGCAGTAATGATGCTTGAACAAGAGCTTTAAAACTTTCCTCATCTTCGTTATGTCCGAGCCGTTGATACATCATTTTTGCCGTTTGTGCACATGGAATCAGATGAGTTTTTATTATTGAATTAATATTATCCATATTAATTTTGCATTCTAAATTATTTTCTTTCAAAATTCTTTTAATATTAGGATTGACTTCAAGCGCATTATTCAGAGTTTCGTAATTTGCATATTTTTGGACAAAACTAAATAATCTTGCAGTTTCGTTTTTTGTTAATAATTCAGGCTTGGTTACGGTATTATTTTTATGGTCTGATGGTAATAACGCAATTTTTTCAACTTCTTTTGAATTTTGAAAAATATCATCTTTTAAAACAGTTCTGCTTAGTGTTTTGTTCGATGAATCAAGATAATTTTTTTCAACTTTTTTATTGGGATTAAAAAAGTTAATTTTATTTTCTAAAACTTTACCTATGCGGTCTAAAAACCCCATACACACCTACTAATTACTTTACACTAACCACTTATGTTGGTATAAAGTAATTTTTTTCGAGGTTTTTGCTTTTTTGTATATACGAATTTAATAATTTGTTACATATTTAACAAATCAAACGCCGCAAGAATTAAGAATGTATCCTTGTCAACATAAACAGGAATCGGATTCATACCATTATCATTTAATCCGAAAAATACACAATGATCGGGAGAATCAGTTCTTTGAATAAAATCGATTATTAAAGAGTCATCATACAATGCGTTTTTCCCGTAAGTTTCAATATGATGTATTAATTCTTCTCCACTCATATCTTGCGAAGCAATTTTTAAAGTTGTCGCAGGGATTTTATCTCCGCTTTTTAAAATTAAATTAATTTTATCTTCATAATGTTTATCATAGTCTTTTTTGCAATGTTTTATATTTCCGTTTTGATTTTTTACTAATTCAAAAAATTTTTCAGGATTAACGTTTGCTTTAATATATCCTTCGGGTGTTTTTTCAATTCTGCTTAAAACAGATTCAGGTTCAAGCAGTTTATAAGTATATAATTTATCAAATTTAATTCCATAATTAGCACAATACGCTTCAACTTCGCTATCCATATATTCAGGAACAACTAATGTTTTAACCGCACTCCAATCATAAGGGTATTTTTTGTTTAATTTATCTTCGTATTTTGTATAAACTTCAAATTTTTCTTCTTTTTTATCGCACAAATCTTCAAATTTATTAAATGCTTTTAAATCTTTTTTGTTTGATGTGGTGTGAACTTTATAAGTGCTTGTAAATGAAATTGCGTTTGGCATTATGATTTCCTCTGTTAAATTCAGTACTTATTAAACACATGTAAATAAAAAATTTTCCTTTTTTGTGTTAAATATTAAGAAAAGTTAATTAAATTTAAAAATAATTTTTGCTGTGTTACTATTTTTTTATGAGTAAAAAATCTATATTTTCAAGCTTTTTAATACTTTTTTTGATAATTTTATCAATCTTAATTTATCTGAATTTTTTTAATTCAAAAAAAGAAATAACTGTAATTGTGCGTTCTGTCGGAGAGAGGACGGAAGAAAAATGTGTTGAAAATTTGCAAAATATTTTTGGTAAAAATAATGTATATTTAATTAAAAATGTGACACCTTTAATAAAAGCAACAAAAAAAGCAATTAATCTTGCAATTAGAAAAAATGCAAAATGGACACTTTTTGTAGATGCTGATGTTTTTATATCAAAAGATGAAACTTTTTTGTTTATTCAAAAAGCAGACGAAATTGTAAAAAATGTCGATGATAAAGCTTTTGTCTTTCAAGCACTTCTTTTTGACAAATTTCCGCAAGAATACAGACATGCGGGCGTTTGGCTTTATAGAACGGAAAAAATGCCATTGATGAAAAAATATTTCAATTTTTGCTCCGCAAAGTTAAAACCCGATGATTGCCTTGTTTCAAAAGTTGTAGAAAACGATGAACACTCTTACGGAATTGAATATAAAATCGGAATCCATGATTTTTTCCAATCAAGTGAGAGCATAGTAAAAAAATATTATCTTCGCGCAGCAAAACTGGAAACGAAAACCGCACTCTGGAAAAAAAAATGGTCAGAATTGGCAAAAACCGATAAAGATTTTTACTGGGCATTAAAAGGAGTGGAGCTTTATCAGAAACACAAGGGTGAAGATATAATAGATGATATTGGTTTTTTTGACGATATATTAAAAAAAAGTAATCTAAAGTTTGACAAAATTGATAAATTAAAAGATGCTGAAGTTGAGAAAAATTTAGATAAATACATTAAAAAGTCTAACTCTTTAAATACTTTAGATGATATTCAATTTTACAGATCAAGGTTAGAAAAAAGAAATCTTATTTAAATAATTTTGTATAATAACAGGCTTTTTGAATTATTCTCAAAAAGCCTGTTTGATTTAGAATTTAAAAACAATTATTTTTTATTTTCAATAACTGCCTGCGCTGCGGCTAGTGCTGCTTGTGGGATTCTGAACGGTGAGCAGGAAACGTAATTTAGACCGATTTTGTGGGCAAATTTTACGCTGTCGGGGTCGCCGCCGTGTTCGCCGCAAATTCCGCCGATTAGGTTCGGGTTTACTTTTTTGCCTTTTTCCATGGACATTTTGATTAATTCGCCTACACCATTGTAATCAAGTGTGTCAAATGGGTTGTAGGGAAGAATTTTTTGTTCCACGTAACGTTTCAAGAATTTCCCCTCAGCATCATCTCTTGAAAAACCAAATGTCATTTGGGTTAAATCATTTGTTCCAAATGAGAAGAATTCTGCATAAGGCGCGATTTCATCTGCCGTTATTGCAGCACGCGGAATTTCAATCATTGTTCCAAACTTGTATTCGACTTGGATTCCTTTTTCTTCCATTACTTGTTTTGCAACTTTGACCAGAATTTCTTTTGCTGTTTTAAGTTCATTTACATGTCCGATTAAAGGAATCATAACATAAGGCATTACGTTAATTCCCTCTTTTTTGACGTCACATGCTGCTTCAAAAATAGCTCTTACCTGCATTTCATTAATTTCAGGATAAGTTAAACCCAATCTGCATCCGCGTAGTCCCATCATTGGGTTTGTTTCTGATAAGCTTTCAACAATTTCAAGCATTTTTTCATCTTCTAAATATTGTTGATTTAATGCTTTTTTTGTTGCAACCGTTGCGATTAATTCTTCTTTTGACGGTAAAAATTCATGTAACGGCGGATCTAAAAGACGAATTGTTAAAGGTTTTGCGCCTAATGCTTTAAACATTCCGTAAAAATCTTGATATTGCATCGGTAAAAGTTTTGCTAAAGCTTCTTTTCGAGCTTCCGCAGTTCCTGCGATAATCATTTTTTGAACCCATGGTAAACGTTCAGGATCCATAAACATGTGCTCTGTTCTACACAAGCCGATTCCTTGCGCTTTGAATTTTAGTGCGTTTTCAACATCTTTAACAGTGTCTGCGTTTGCTTCAATTGTCATTGTCTTGATTTCATCAACCCAGTTAAAGAAAGTTAAGAAGTTATCATCAATTTGAGCATCTGCTAATTTAACAGCCCCCTCCATAACAATACCTTTTCCGCCATCAAGTGAAATTACCGTGTCTTTTGGATAAACTGTGCCGTCAGAAGAGATTAAAACTTCTTTTTGCAGGTCGATTTTAATATCTTCACATCCTGCTACGCACGGGATTCCCATACCTTTTGCAACAACTGCAGCATGAGATGTTGCGCCGCCTCTTAGGGTTAATACACCTTGTGAAACAGCCATTCCATGGATATCGTCAGGACAGGTTTCAATTCTGACTAAAATAACTTTTTCGCCCTTTTCACCTCTTGCTGCTGCTTCTTCCGTATCAAAAACAATTTTACCAACAGCAGCACCGGGGGAAGCATTTACGCCGTGCGCAATGACTTTTGAAAGTTTAAGTGCAGTTTCATCAAAACACGGAAGCAGAATTTGATTAACGGTATAAGGATCAACAAGCTGGATTGCTCTTTCTTTTGTAATGATTCCCTCGCGTTCCATCTCAACTGCAATTCTGACTGCTGCAGTTGCTGTTCTTTTGCCGCTTCTTGTTTGTAATATATATAATTTACCTTTTTCAATTGTAAATTCCATATCCTGGACATCTTTATAGCCGTTTTCAAGTTTTTTTGCAATATCAACATATTGACGATATAAATCGGGCATTTCGGTTTCAAGTTCCGAAATTGGTTTTGGTGTTCTGATTCCTGCAACAACATCTTCGCCTTGTGCGTTTGTTAAATATTCACCGTAGAATTTATTTTCGCCTGTAGCGGGATTTCTTGTAAATGAAACGCCTGTTGCGCAATCATCACCCATATTTCCAAACACCATTGTTTGAACATTTACCGCTGTTCCGAAGTTGTGGTCGATTTTATTCATTGTTCTATATGCAACGGCACGAGGAATATTCCAAGAACGGAAAACTGCTTCAACCGCTTCTTGCAATTGTACAAACGGGTCTTGTGGAAATTCGCGTCCTGTTACTTCTTTAATAATGTTTTTATAAACCGGAATTAAAGATTTCCAGCCATCTGCCGAAATTTTAGTGTCCTCTGTAACACCCTCGCGTTCTTTTACCTTTTCAACTTCGGATTCAAAATATTTTTGTCTGTCCATATCCC
>CAPYQR010000105.1 GCA_948742005.1 uncultured bacterium | reverse complement strand
AAAATCTCATACAAAAAATATGGAACTCTTGGGCGGATTAATTAAAAAAATGCCTCAAACAAGCGTTTTATTTTTAATCGGTTCAATTGCAATCTGCGGACTGCCGCCTTTTAACGGTTTTATCAGTGAATTTTTGATATATTTTGGGATGATTAATTCACTTTCTATTAATAATTTATTTGTTTTGCTTGAAATGATTTTAGCTCTTTCAGGACTTGCGCTTGTTGGAACTTTGGCAATTTTGTGTTTTACAAAGGCTTTTTCAATCGTCTTTTTGGGTGAAACAAGGAGTGAAAATGCTAAAAATGTCAAATCTGATAACGGAAAAACTTTTATTATCCCGATGTCGATTCTTGCTTGTTTTACTTTATTAATCGGAATTTTCCCCAAACAAGTTTTTGAATTTGTTTCAATGAGTGCATCTTGTTTTGTTGTAAATGCTGATAAAATTCAAGATATCGCATTTAATTCTTCATTTAATCCATTAGTAGCGCAAAGCGTTGAATCAACATTAAAGATTAACGAAATAACTTCAATAATGCAGATGATTTCTTATGTTTCTATTGGTTTAATTTTATTTATACTTGTTTTATTTGTTTTAAAATTAAAACTTGAAAATAAAATCGCACATAATGGAACTTGGGGGTGTGGTTATAATAAACCGACTTCTAAAATGGAATATAGTGCTTCAAGTTATGCAGAACCTTTTACAACGATGTTAACGCCTTTATTTAAAAAGGTTTCCGATATTAAAAAGCCTAAAACGGTTTTCCCTGCAAGTGCTCATTTTGAACAGCACATTGAGGATGTTGAGGAAGTTTATTTTATAAAACCTTTATTAAAATCTATTGAGGATTTTTTTGCAAGGTTTGAGAGATTTCAAAACGGAAATATCCAACAATATATTACCTATGGCTTGATTTTCCTTGTTGTTTCTCTGATTGGTGTAGTAATGATAGGATAAAATAAAAAATGGATAAAAATTATTTAATCACAATAATCTTAAATATTTTCATTCTGCTTATTGTTCCGTTTTTTGTAATCGGGATAATCAAAAAAACAAAAGCGTTTTTTGCAGGAAGAAAAGGCGTTTCAATTTTTCAGCCGTTGTGGGATTTTACAAAACTTTTTAAAAAAGGTCTTGTTTTGAGCACGACAACATCAGGCGTTTTTAGATTTGCTCCTGCTGTGGTTTTGGCTGCGACAATTTTTGCGGGGTTATTTGCTCCGATGATTGGCGGAAATTCAATTATAGAACTTCAAGGTGCTTTTATAATTTTTTCTTATATTCTCGGTTTGGGGAAATTTTTTGCGCTAATTTCTGCAATGGATACAGGAAGTGCTTTTGAGGGCATGGGCGCAAGTAGAGAAGCTTGCTTTACAACGATTGTTGAACCTGCGTTTTTTATAATTTTGGCATCATTTATCGCATTGAGCGGAAATTTAACATTTAAAAGCCTTAGTTTGATTCTTCAAAATGCGGGCGGGTTCGGGATTTTGATAATTGTTCTTGCGATAATTTCGCTTTTTGTAATGTTATTAACAGAATGTTCAAGAGTTCCTGTGGATGACCCGACGACACACTTAGAACTTACAATGATTCATGAAGTTATGATTTTGGATAATTCGGGCGTTGATTTGGCGCTTTTAACCTGGGGTGCGGGGATAAAAATGGTGATTTTGGCATCATTAATTGCAAATTTAATAATTCCCTCAAGTTTGCCTTTAGGATATCAAATTGCTTCGTTTTTTGGTGTGATTGCTTTAATTGCGCTTGTAATCGGAGTTATTGAATCAGGCATTGCAAGGTTTAGAATGAGTCATATTTTTGAATTTATTTTTGTTATGAGTTCATTTGCGCTTGTAATTGCATCTTTAACAGTAGTGAAAATTTATGGGGTATAGCTAAATGGTTAATGCTTTTATAATATTATTCGGTTTAACAATGTTGTATTTATCAACCACAAGCAGGCTGGCTGCGCATATTAAAATGTTAATTGCGCAGGGGGTTTTGTTGTTTTTGATTTGTGCTACGGCTTTTTCTCATTGTGAAATTTCAACAATTGCTTTTTTGACGATTGAAACACTGCTTGTCAAGGCGATTTTGATTCCTTTGTTTTTAAGCAAAGTTCTTGCTAAAACCCATTCAAACAGAGATACGGATGCAAACATTGCACATTTTTACTGTCTTTTAATTTCAAGCGTGATATTGTTTGCAGGGTTTATGCTATCTGTTATTCATATTCCCTCTCTTTCAATGATTAACCCGATGTGTTTCGGGATTGCGTTATCGACGATTATAATCAGTTTGTGGCTGATTACAATTAAGCATAAGGTTTTATCTAATGTTATTGAATTTATTACAATGGAAAACGGGATTTTTCTTTTGTCGTTATCTGTTGCAAAAGAAATGCCGATTTTGGTTAATATCGGTGTTTTATTAGATGTTTTTATCGCGATTTATATTTTAGGTTTATTTGTTTCTCAAATAAATAATGAATTAGGCGATATGGAAGTGGCACATTTATCGGATTTAAAGGATTGTGAAATAGATGATTAGTTTAGTTTTAATTTTACCTTTAATATTTTGTTTTATTTTGTTTTTTGCAAAAAACAAAACTTTAAACAACGTTTTAATAACTCTGTATTCTTTTGTTCATCTGGGGCTTGGGATAGGTTATTTTGTTGATGCAAATTGGGTTCAAAATAATCAATATTTTAGTTTGAATTCACAGAATATATTGTTTTATTTGATTTTATCAATAGTTTTCCTTGCTGTTGCGATTTATAATAATGGTTATTGTAAGAATTTAAATAAAGAATTTGATAACAAAAAAATGATGCATTATTCTGTTATGATTCTTGCTTTTGTTTTGTCGATGACAGGCGGAATTCTTGCTGATAATCTTGGCTTAGCTTGGATTTTTATTGAGGGTACGACACTTGCCAGTGCTTATTTGATTTATTTTAATAAAACAAAACATTCAATTGAAGCAGCCTGGAAGTATGTTTTTATTTGTTCAATCGGGATTGCTCTTGCGTTTGTCGGGATAATTTTATTAACAATTGCAACAGGTAATGTAAATACGCTTAATTATGAAGATTTAATGATTAATGCTAAAAGTTTTAATCATTTTTGGCTCAATGTTTCTTTTGTGTTTATTTTATTTGGAATTGGTACAAAAATGGGGCTTGCGCCTGTTCATTTTTGGCTTCCCGATGCACATGCCGAAGCGCCGAGCCCGATTTCTGCTTTATTATCTGCTTCGTTATTAAATTGTGCATTTTTAATTATTTTAAATATGTATAAAGTTATGATAATGGCAAACTGCTTTGCTTATGCTCGGATAATGCTTCTTGTTATGGGATTTTTGTCTTTGTTTGTAACGAGCGTGTTTTTATATCACACAACAAACTACAAAAGAATGCTTGCTTATTCATCAATTGAAAATATGGGTATTTTAGCACTTGCAGCCGCTTTAGGCGGGGTTGCGTATTATGCTTTATTTATCCATTTAATCGGACATTCTTTGATTAAAGCATCGTATTTTTTAACAAGCGGAAATATTTTAGAACTTTTCAACACAAAAAGGATTAAATCAATAAAAGCATTAGGACAAATTGATAAAAAAACAGCCTGGCTTTGGATAGCAGGTTTTCTTGGAATTTGTGCGTTTCCGCCGTCAATGCTTTTTGTCAGTGAATTTTTAATTGTAAAGACGTTTATTATGCAAAAACATTATATTTTGTGTGCTTTGTTTTTGTTTCTTTTGACAATTATTCTTTTTGGCATGGGCAGAGTGGTAATAAAAATGGTTTATGGAGAAAAATCTGCTGAAAAATTTGAAAATGCTAAAAATAATATTTCAAAAATTTCAATTTCAATGTATATCCCGCAAATCATCATGTTATTGATGGCATTTACTTTCGGGATTTATATTCCACAGTTTTTAGACACTATTATAAAAAATTCGATTTTCGGCTAGATATTAAATGAAAATAAGGTAAATAAAATGAATTATTATACAATGAAAAACAATCAAAGAATTAATCTTTTAGATATTCCGACACTTGAATTTGGAACTTTTAGAGCACAGCTTGCCGCAACGAATCTAAGACCGGTTTCTTTTTTCGGAGCTGATTGGGGAGAAAACATTAAAGTTTTCGCGCTTTTGGCAGATGATGAAAAGGGTGAAATTCTTGTTTCTTCTGCGCTTTTGGATAAATCTTTAAAAGAATATGAATCAATCACTAAAGACAATCATCAATATCACATGTTTGAGCGTGAATTTTATGAACAATTCGGGATAAAGCCCGCAGGGCATCCTTGGTTGAAACCTGTTCGTAAAAATTTGGATTCTTATGAATTTTTCAAAATGGAGGGCGAACAAACCCATGAAGTTGCAGTAGGTCCAATCCATGCGGGGGTTATTGAACCGGGGCATTTTCGGTTTTTGTGTCAGGGGGAAAAGGTTTATAACCTTGAAATAATGCTTGGTTATCAACACAGAGGGGTTGAAAACCTTATGGTTAAAAACCCGACAAATCAACTGGCTGAATCAATCTGCGGCGACAGCACGATTGCATATAACATGGCTTTCAGTCAGGTTATGGAAGAATTAGCAGGTGTTGAAATTTCCACAAAAGCTAAATTAATCCGCAGAATAGCGCTTGAAATGGAGCGCTGTGCGATTCATATCGGCGATATGGGTGCTATTTTGGGCGATATTGCTTATTTAATGGGAAAAGAAGTTTATGGTGTTACAAGAACTCTTGTAATAAACACTATGCTTGAAATTTCGGGAAGCAGATTTGGCAGAGGGTTGATAACGCTCGGGGGAGTTAATTTTGATATTGATTCTGCAATGTGTGACAAAATCAAAAAAACTTTAGATTGCGTTAAAAAAACAATTGATAAAATGACCCGAACTGCGCTTAATTCTTCTACCGTTATGTCAAGATTGGAAAAAACGGGTGTTGTTTCAACAGAAACTGCACAGGAACTTAACCTTGTCGGGATGATTGGGCGGAGTTTCGGCGTTGAATTGGATAGTCGTTTTGATTTTTGTGATGAATTTTATAAAGATTTTTCTAAAAAAACCTTTGTGGCAACAAACGATGCTTATTCAAGATTTAGAATCAGATATAAAGAGGCGGTTGAATCAATTTCTTTTGTTAAAAAATTATTGGATAAACTTGAAAAAGTTAAAGATGAGCCGTTGATTGTTGAAAACAATGAAATTGTAAAAAATCTTCTTCCAAACAGCTTTGCACTATCAATCGTTGAATCGTGGAGAGGGGAATTGGTTCATGTTGCAACAACCAACGACAAGGGCGAATTATCAAGATATAAAATAAAAGATCCATCGTTTAATAACTGGTGGGGATTATCAATGGCATTAAGAAACAACGGAATTTCAGATTTTCCGCTTTGTAACAAGGGTTTTGACCTTTCTTACTGCGGTTTTGATTTGTAATTTTTGTAAATTAAATAAATTCAAAGGAAAAATATAGAAATGTTTGATACTTTAAAAATGAAATTATGGCAGAAAAATCAATTTATCCCTGATATTAAAAATGCTCCGATGAGAGCACAGTTTAGGGGTTTGCCTGTTTTGGACAATTCAAAATTTGATAATTCGATTCAAAATTGTGATTTGGATAAAATCTGCCCTTTAGGCGCTTTAAAAATTAACCCTTTATCAATTAACCTTGCAAATTGTACATTGTGTGGGAAATGCGCGGATAAATGC
>CAPYQR010000104.1:3228-5768 GCA_948742005.1 uncultured bacterium | reverse complement strand
CTAAATGACAAAGGCGAAATAATGTCAGGAACAAAATCCCTCTCTGATAAAGCCTTTGAAGAAACAATTGCCCAAGGTGGAGCATTAAGCGTTCCTACAACCGAAATAAAGCTCTGGATTGACCCTGATAACGGAAAATATTTAGGAAAATATGACGAATTTGAAATAAAATCCGATGGCGTTTTCTACGGCAAAACAAACGGAGGCAAAGAATCCACACCATTGTATAAAATTGCTGTTATGAATTTTCACAACCCGCAGGAACTTTTCGAATTCAAAAAAGGACAATATCTTGAAACCCAATATTCAGGCAAGCCCGTTGCAGGCAGAGGAGAAATCCAAAGCGGCTCAATCGAATTATCAAATATTGATTTCAAAGCAAACGCAACATATTGGAAAGAAGCAAACATCCAGATGAATATTTCAGATAAAGTAATGGCAACTTATAAAAAGCTTTTAGAAAGCGCTATGCAATTGCTTGACTAGTTTTATCGGGTAAAATATGACAAAGAAATTAAAATTCTTTTTAAATTTAATAATTTTATCGCTCTTACTGCTAAATTTAACAGTATCAAAAAGTACTGCGCAGGATTATTTTTACGATAGCGATTTTAACCTCGACAATAATAATCCTGTTTACAGGGATGATTTTTCAGCCTTAGAACAAAAAATAGAAGAAAATTACAACGCGCTTCAAAAAAGATTAGATTCCAATTTAAACCCGGCAGTAACCCCAAAGCCGCAAAGTCAAGAAGAAAAACCCGCAAAAAGCATTGAACAAAATTCAAAATTAGACGAAATAAAAAAATATTTTTCATCTTTTTCATTCAAAAAAAATAATCAAGAAGAAAAACGCGGTTATTACGGGGAATTGCCCGATATTGCAAGATATTATAAATACAAAAAAAATTCAAACCCGACACCTAAAAACAAAGATTACAAAATCCCCACCACGGAAGAATTAAATAACGAAATAAATACAGAAAAACTGAAACTTGCACCGGTTGACGACCCTTTATTTTTGGATAATATTTTAAAACGCGAAAATACGCAAAGCGAATATTTAAAAGACATTCAAAAAACAAAATTTGCTTTAAATAATCTTAAAAAATGTATTGAAGAACAAGGCGATATTCAAAAATTCAACGCAATAGTCAATCTTATCGATTTAAAAGTTAATAATTTTGAACAAAAATACAAAAACACGCCCGATGCCCTTAAAGAAAGTTATCGCGATATTATTAACGTTAATTATTATTCAAAAATTTTAGGAAACCTGTTATATGATGCAAATTACTATTCAAAATATATTCCGACACAGCAGGGAAAATACAGTGCAAATAATATTCAAAGCGAAAAAGAAAAATTATTAATAAAATTAAACAGAACAATTTTTGTAATTAATCAGGAAAGTTAAAACAAGCCTCTTATGTTTAAACCAAAAAAAATAAACAACAAAACCGTCTATTATTCAACCTTGCTTGATTGCGAACATTTTTTTACAACGCGCGAACTTGTTGTTAAAGATAATATTATAGAAATTGCAAAATATTTAAAAATCGAAAAACAAAACCTTATAAAACCAATTCAAACCCACAGCGCAAATATTGAACCTGTTAATGAAAATAAAAAAGAATATCCTGATTGCGATGGACTTATTCTAAACAAAAAAAATTACGCAATCTATCTTAATTTTGCAGATTGCACACCCGTTATTTTACATGATAAAAAAAACAACATTTCAGCAATTGCCCATGCGGGCTGGCGCGGAACAGCACAAAAAATCTCAGCAAAAACCGTCTTAAAAATGCAAAAATTATTCAACTCAAACCCAAAAGATATAATCGCGCTAATTGGTCCTTGTATTTCTTTTAAATATTTTGAAACTTACCCTGAAGCGCTTGAACAATTAAAAAAAAGCATAAATTTTCCCGAAAAAATAAACATCAACAAGCAAGAAAAGTTTTTCAAAGGAAATTTTGCAAATTTAAAAGAAATTAATAAACAACAGCTGATTAAAACAGGAATCCTCGAAAAAAATATCGATATTTGCCCTTTTTGCACAATTGATGATAACGATAAATTTTTTTCCTACAGAAAAGAAAACAAAACCCCTTTGCGCCACAGTGCGGTTGTGAAAATTAATTAAACACTAATCGTCCTAATACAAGACAGTAAAAATTTCGTATATTCATCCTTAGGGTGTTTAAAAATTTCATCCGTTTTATCAAACTCAACAATTTCGCCTTTATTCATAATTGCCGTTTTATCGCTCAAATACCGTACGAGATTAAGGTCATGAGAAATAAAAAGGATTGTCAGATTGAGCTTTTGTTTTAATTCAATCAAAAGATTAATTATCGCTGCACAAATGCTCACATCAAGCGCACTCACGGGTTCGTCCGCGACAATAAATTCAGGCTTTAAAATCAACGCGCGTGCGATTGCGATTCTTTGCCTTTGCCCGCCTGAAAACTCATGGGGAAATTTTTTCAAATCATCCTTTGAAATTCCGACTAAATCAATTATTTCAAAGACCC
>CAPYQR010000104.1:0-3218 GCA_948742005.1 uncultured bacterium | reverse complement strand
CTAATAAAGTGTCCAAAATTTTCATTTTCGGGTTCAAGCTTGAATAAGGATTTTGAAAAATCATCTGGATTTTTTTGCGGTAGTTAAAAATTTGTTTTTTATCAAATTTTAAAATATCCTCGCCGTTATAAAAAATCTCACCCGCAGTAGGTTCAATTAATTTTAAAATACAATTTGCAAGTGTCGATTTCCCGCAGCCCGATTCGCCCGCCAGAGAAACAATCTCGCCTTTTTTAATAACTAAATTAATATTATTCAAAACAAGATTAGCTTCCTTTTTAGGCATCAAAAAGGAAGCTTCTTGGTTGTAGATTTTTCTTAGATTTTTAATTTCAATTAAATTTTTATCACAGATTGATTTTTCTATCATTTAATTATTATATCAAATTTAATTTAAAAATTAATAAACTTTTTACTTATTTTTAATCTGATAAATAATCCCTCAAAAACTGTACATCGTCTGATTTTCTGAGTTTTTTAATACCCTCTGTTTCAATTTGTCTTATTCTTTCTTTTGAAAAACCTAAAATATTCCCCAGCTCTTCTAATGTTTTAACTTTTCTCCCGTCAAGCCCGAAACGATTAATTATAATAAATCTTTCACGCAAAGAAAGCGTTGAAAGGACTTTATTTATATCTTTTTTAAAATCAATTTTTTCAATCCTTTCATTTGGCGTTCCCTGCATTGTATCCTGTATATAATCTTCCAGGGTTAAATCCTGGGCAATAGGTGTTGTAAAACTTACAGGCTCTTTAATTATTGAATCTTTAATCAGTCTGACTTTTTTTAAAGGAATTTTCATATAATTTGCAATTTCCTCATCATCAGGCTCTCTGCCCAAATCAACGCTCAATTTTACAATTGCTTTTTTAAGATTTCTTATTTTATCACCCATGTGAACCGGAATCCTAATTGAACGGGAATTATTAGCAATTGCGCGGATAATTGTCTGTTTAATCCACCATGTTGCATAAGTAGAAAATTTAAAACCTTTTTTATAATCAAACCTGCTTGCAGCTTTAATTAAACCTAAAGACCCTTCTTGTACCAAATCCATAAACAAAATTCCCTGACCTGTGTATTTTTTAGCAATTGAAATAACAAGTCTTAAATTTGCCTGAATTAGTTTCTTTTTTGCAATAATAGAATCTTTTTTACTACCCTCTTTAATTGCTTTTCCGATTTTTAATTCCTCCTCTTTTTTTAAAAGCTTAATTCTGCTGATATCTTTCAAATACATCTGCAAAACTTCATCTTTATTTGCAATAATATCAAAAGTTTTAATCTCTTCTTCTTTTTCATCAATTTCCGAAACAATTTGATTATCTTCTTCTATTTCGTCATAGTTTAATATTTTTCCCATACCTCGACTCTAAAACTCCTCTTTTTCTTCTAAAAACTTATTCTTACTTTTTATGACGAAAAAGGGATAATTTTGTTCCAAACTATTTCAGACCTTTAAAATCAAGTTTTATTTTATCTTTGTTTAAATTTCCATCAATATTAATCTTGAATAACTTTTGTTTATTTTTATTTTTTTTATTAAAATTCTGCTTTTTAAATTCAGGGATTTTATTAATTTGTGAAAGATAATTGTTTTTATCTTCCTTTTTCAAAAAAACAAAATTTAAAATCCAATTCAAAGGAACAAAAAAGACCTTAATCCCTTTTGGGGCTTCGACATTATATTTTCCAAAAATATCAATATCTGCATTTTCGCGCAAAATATCATAATTCCCCTGAAGAAACATTGAAAAAGATTCTTGTTTAGAGGTTAGGTTAATATCTTTTAAAACATAAGAATCAGGCGAAAAATTATCAAATTCAAAACTTCCTTTAATATCAGCACCCGATAAATTCTCTTGCGTTTTTGAAGAAAATTTTGATTCCAGATTTGATTCAATTGAAGTTTTATTTAAACTTTTAGAAATTTTAGAATTAATTTTAGTCAATTCACCGTTTTTAAGCTCAAAATCAGCATCCGCTTTTATTTTTTTAAGGTCATCAAAAGTCTGCAATCTTAATTTTGCATTAGCAATTCCTTTAATTTGATTTTTTAAATCAAAAAATGTCCTTGCAATTAAATCAGAATCAATATTTCGAGAATAAAAGAAAATATCAGCCTCGCGGTGAAGAAAATCATATTTTCCTTTTGCACTCAATTCACCCTTAGCATAATTAATTTCCGGCATTAAAAATTCAAAAACAGAATCTTCAAACTTTCCTGCAAGCTTAATTTTTTCAAGCCTGATTTTATTATATTTCAATAAATTAATATTAATCTGCCAATTTTTAATTAAAATATCATTATTATCAACTTTATTCGAAAATTCTTCAAACTTTTGTGCTTTAGTTGATGCATTTTTTGCATAATCACCTTTCTGTTTGTCTTTCTTTTTATTTTGCGCAGCATCAAAACATTCTAAAAATAAATTCATATCATCAACAATAATTTTATCTTTAAAATTATTTTGAAATTTAGCAAACGTAATAAATTTTTCTTTTTTATATTTTCCATGCGCTTTTATAAAGCCTTCTTTTTCATTAGATAAAATTTTTGCACTTTCAACATAAAAATCTTTAAAAAATGTTTTTACAACTTCAAATCTTCCGATTATTTTTTTATTCTCAAAATCATATATTAAATCGCCCGAAAATTCTCCCCCGAAAACAAAACCCGAAAAATTACCCGCAAGCGTAAGAGGGGTGAAACCGTTTGTTTTTATGCTTATAAATTTCGGCTTAAATTTTTTGTTTTCCCGCTTAAAAAGCCCTGCGCCCGAAACAATTTTTGAAAGGTCGGAATATGAATAAAAATATTTCTCCAAAAACATTTTATCCTTACGCTTGAGTGTTTTTGCATAAAATTTACGGTTTTCTTCTCTTAAGCCAAGAGAAATTGTTTTATAAAAAACATCACTTCCTTTATTTAAATTTAAAAAATATTCAACTTCGGGAATTTTATTTTTTATATGATATTTCACAACAGCATCCGTTGATTTTACAATTTTTATATCAGGCGGAAAATATTTTTTTGAGAGTTTTTCATCTAAAGTTGCCGAAACAGAGCCAAAAGTTTCTCTTTCTTTTGATAAAATATTTATAATTTTTAAATTATGATACGCACAATTCCCTCCTATTTCTCCTTTTGCATTTGATGTTAAAATATTATCTTTAATTGCAAACAAAGGATTTTTAAAATAAAAAGGAACATCAA
>CAPYQR010000103.1:2998-5781 GCA_948742005.1 uncultured bacterium | reverse complement strand
AATATCTAAGACATCTGTATTATAAAACTTACTGTCTGCGGATTGCATTTTGAGTTGACTACAAATTGTAGTCAACCGGCTTCCTTCCTTGCGCAACCTTGTTTTTAATACACTCCAATATTTTCTGGGATTAGGACTGTCTGTTAATATCCCTACAATATCAATAACAGAAAAATACCAAGTTTCTTATTCTCTATCCCAACTTGTTCTAACTTTGTAATCTTCAAAAAGTTTTATTGATGTTTTTTTATCTTTATCATCCACTATACTTATTCCTTTTGATTGATTATACCATAAAGATTAATTAGCTCGATTATTAATCACCAACGTATCTAAAAATGTCATTTGTATCACATTCAAGTGCAAAACATAATTTATCAAGCGTGTTGAATGATATTTTATTCGTTTGATTTTTATAGATTTTATTAACGGTATGATTATCCAAACCTGTCATCTTGACAATATCCCGCCTGTCAAGTTTCTTTTGCGCTAAAAGTTTTGCAAATCTGTTTTCAATCATACTCACATCTTAACAATAAAAGAATAATATGTCCTAACTCGTACTTTACAATACGAAATAGTATATTTACACACCAATTATTTTAATATATTGTTATATTGTAAGAATAAAATAAGGAAATACAAATTAATCCGGAATATATCTGAAAATATCGTTAGTATCGCAGCACAATGCAGCACACAATTTATCTAATGTTTCAAAGTCGATTCTTGAATAGTTGCCTTTGTAAATTTTATAAATGATATGGTTATCAAGACCCGTCATTTTAACAATGTCGCGTCTATCAAGTTTCTTATCGGCTAAAATTTGTGCAAATCTGTTTTCTATCATGTACATATAGTATCGCATTAGAATAATTGTGGCTTAATAGGCACATTAAGATACCTATTCGTATATTAATATTCCATTTAATTTAATATTTCTTTGCAAAATGGAGATAAAATGTATAACAAAAAGAAAATAATACTAATTGACCTTGATGGTGTATTAAACAACTACAGCGGGTGTTTTGATATAAATTGTATACCTGAAATAAAAGAAAGTGCGAGAGAATTTTTAACAAAGTTATCTCAAAACTACATAATCAAACTTTTCACAACACGCAACAAAATCCTTGCCTCAAAATGGTTAATCAAAAACAAACTCGATTCATTAATTGATGATATTACAGACATCAAAGAATTTACATCATATCTTTATATTGATGACCGCTGCATAAATTTTGACGGTGATTATTCCAATCTTGAAAACCAGATAACAAACTTCAAACCCTGGCACAAAAAATAATTTTTACCACTTCCCGAAATGAATTTTATTTCCTACATCGCATCTGCAAAATAAAACGCTCTTAAAATTGAATTTCAATCAGAATATGAATATAAAAATGCCTTTGAAAACTAAACTTCAAAGGCATTAAAAATATTAACTCTCTTTTTTCCGTTTCTACTAATTATCTTCTCACGAAGCTTATGATTTTGTCCACATCGCATCCGATGATAATTTTGAATTTACAAATTCTTGTGTAAGATTTATGTTAGATGGAGTAAAGATGAAAACGCTGTCGCCGATTTTTCTTTGCGAGCCGTCAAGCGCGTGTGTGCATCCGCACAAAAAGTCAACGATACGTTGAGATTGTTCTCTATCTAAAAGTTGAAGATTCAAGATGACAGTTTTTCTTTCTTTTAATGCTTCTACAATTGAAATTGATTCATTATAAGCTTTTGGTTCAATTACAACAACTTCATGAGCTCCGGCACGAGGCTGCGGTAAAACTCTTAAGTTAGCTTTATTTTTTCTGATCGGATTGGTTTCTGTAAAACTCGGCTGAAGCGCTGCGTTTCTATCTGTAGGATATTCAGAATCAAATCCCCCTTGCTCCATTTCATCTTCGTATTCTCCTTCGCCGATTGGAGTAAACGAATCTGTTAAAGCTCCGATAATTTCTTTGATTTTTTCTGAAAGTGCCATCTTTTCTCCTTTAATTATTTTCAAATAAAATTCTGCCTAATCTAATCATTGTTGCGCCGTTTTCAAGTGCGATTTTGTAATCTTTGCTCATGCCCATTGAAAGTTCTTTTAAATTAAATTTCTCTTTCAATTTGTTCATTTCACAAAATAGTTCATTTAATTTTTTACAATCATCTGTCAATGGCGCGATGTTCATCAAACCCACAAGCTCGACAGAATCAAGTTTTTTAACTTCGTTTATTAAATTTTCAAGTTCGTTTTTTTCTACACCGAATTTTTGAAGTTCACCTGCATTGTTGACTTGAATTAAGATTTTTTGTTTAATGCCTTTTTTGTTTGCCTCAAAATCAATACATTGAGCTATTTTAAAACTATCAACCGAGTGGATATATTCAAAATTTCCCACAACATATTTGACTTTATTCGATTGTAAATGTCCAATAAAATGATATATCGATTGAGATTTTGTTGTATCATCTATTTTGTTGATTTTTTCAAGCGATTCAACTGCTCTGCTTTCGGCAAAATTCCTCAACCCTGCCTCAAACGCTTCCATCATTTTATCAATACCGTAGTATTTTGTTACTGCGATAACTGTCGGGTTAAAATCTCCTTTTGTTTTTAAGATTTTTTCAAGATTACTCTTAACGCTCATAAAGCTCTTAAAAAATACTCCCTAATATTATTCTTTTTGGTTTTTTAACCCTCAATATCAATTATAAAGCATTGCATGTGACTTGCAAGAAATTTGTTTTGCTTTTAAAGATAAAAAAATAAATCATGCTAAAACATGCTC
>CAPYQR010000103.1:2402-2988 GCA_948742005.1 uncultured bacterium | reverse complement strand
ATGATTTGAGCATGATGATTTTATTGTAATATTTCTTAATATTCATTATTTTTAAATATTTTTTGCTTTTTTTGGGCATGCCTTGTTATTTTTTGTAAAAGATTTATTTTTAAATTAAAATATTTTTAAAAGAGGTTAAATATGGACAACAAAAAACCGATAGAATGGAATGATTACTTCTTAGAAATCGCCCGCACCGTTTCAAAGCGCTCAAATTGCCTAAGAGCACATGTTGGTGCTGTTATTGTCGGAGTCGATAACAAAATCAAAGCAACAGGTTACAACGGAACTCCCTCTAAAGTCTTATCCTGTATGGAATTAGGTGAATGTTTCAGAATCAAAAACAATATCGAATCAGGAACACGTTACGAAACCTGCCGTTCAATACATGCCGAGCAAAACGCGATTATCCAAGCAGGACAAGACCGATGCCAGGGCGCTACGATGTATATTTGGGGACATAATTTTATCTGTATTTTATGTAAAAGATTTATTGTTCAATCAGGAATTGAAAAAATTTATCTTAAAAAAGACGATGACACTGAAATTCATCTAATAACCGCACAGCAGTTAAGACAAGAATTAT
>CAPYQR010000103.1:1727-2392 GCA_948742005.1 uncultured bacterium | reverse complement strand
ATCAGATTCTTATCTTGTCGGGGTTTAATTATAAAATTAATACTTTTGCTAATTATTAATTAAATTAATTGCTATAATCCAAAAGAAAGGTTTATTGTATAATATTATCCATGAAAAATAAAATTTTAATGCTTTTAATTCCCTTATTTGCGCTTTTGTTCTTCTTAAAACAAAACGCAACAAGCGCACCAAATTACGATTATCATATATACGCTCCACAAAATATGTCAGAAGTAACACAAAAAGTCCAACAAGCTTCAAAAGACAGCCAGATAATTTTTATCGTAGATTTTTCAAATTCCATGAATGAAACACTTGGCGGCAACAAAACAAAAGTAGACATGGCAAGAACAACGCTGGCGCAAATTTTGCCTAAAATCCCGCCGGATATAAAATTAGGTTTAAGAGTGTATGGACACCGCTCCGGTTGTACTTATCTTCAAGGCTGTCAAGCTTCTAATCTTGTAGTGCCTTTGGCAACAGGAAATTATCAAAATATCCTCCAAAGCCTCTATTCCACAAACGCAACAGGCTGGACACCGATAACATATTCTCTAAAACAAGCAGTTAACAACGATTTTGGTTTTTCAAAAGGCAAAAAGCATATAATTTTATTAACAGACGGCGGCGAAAACTGCGATGAAAGCCCCTGCACCTATGTTATT
>CAPYQR010000103.1:0-1717 GCA_948742005.1 uncultured bacterium | reverse complement strand
TTAATTTAATGAAAACAAGAAGCGATGTAACAATTGATGTTATTGCATTTGATATCCACGATGTTGAAGCAAACAATCAACTGAGATGTACCGCATTAATGACAAGCGGAAAATTCCTAAATGCCAACTCCGAAGAAGACCTCACCCGCTCCCTTTTTGAAACCGTTGGAATAAACAAAGACGTAAAAGGCAGCATCAAAATACCTAATTTTGAAGAATAGCCAAACAATATTACGCATGGTATAATTTAACCATGCAAAGAAGAAATTTTATTAAATTGACTGCATGTTTGGGCTGCACAAGCTTAATTGCATCAGGCTGCAAAAATTTTTTTGAAGAAAAAAATCAAAAAAAAGACAAATTTATCTACAAAACAAAAGAAAGCTTACCCAAAGAAATTCATCTTGAAGCCTGCTCTCTATGCCAATTAAACTGCCCCGCCTGCAAAACAAAATTAATGGAAGCAGAAATGCCAAAGAATTGGCTAGGGTACTTAAAATTTGAAGATTTCAAAAAATTTGTTGATGATAATAATTTTGAAAAAATCGAACTTGCAAATAATGGGGAAATTTTTTTAAATCCCGAACTAAATGAAATAATAAAATATGGATATAAAAAAAATATAATCCTGACAGCACAAAGAGGGGTTAATCTTAATTCTGTAAATGAAGAAACTCTTGAAAATCTCATTAAATACAAATTGCAATATTTAACGGTTTCGCTTGATGGGGCAACGGGTGAAACGTATAAAATATATAGGCGGGGTGGGGATTTTGATGTTGTAATTGATAATATTAAAAAGATTAATTATTTTAAGGAAAAGTATAATTCAGAGTTTCCTAAGCTGACTTGGCAATTTATACCATTTGGACACAATGAGCACGAAATTGAACTTGCCAAACAAAAAGCAAAAAAACTAAACATGGAAATATTTTTTAAATGCAACCACTTTCCAAGCTATTCACCCGTTAAAAACAAAAAACTTGTCGAAAAACAAACCGGAATTAAAATATTCAATAACGAAAACCCAACGCCTTTAATAAGAAACAGCTTTAAAAAACAAGCAGTCCATGCTTGCCAGACATTGTTTTATTCGCCACAAATTGATTATAATGGAGATATTTTAGGCTGCTGCCGTACATCAAGCTTTAAAGCCAATGCTTTTAAAGATGGCTTATTGAATGCACTAAATTCAGAAACAATTGTTTATGCAAAACAGATGCTTACCGATTTTTCAATACCGCCCAAAAAAGAGATTCCATGTTATGATTGCGTAACGTATAAATTTATAAAAGAAAACAATTACAATGTTCTCAAAAAAAATCATACTACATAAAAATATGCTATAATTTTACCATGCAAAGAAGAAATTTCATTAAAAGTATGACTTGTATAGGCTGTGTTGGGTTAGCTGCATTTAGTCATGAAATTTTTTTTAACCGAAAAACTTTTATTGATAATTTTATTTATAAATCAAAACAAGATTTACCCACAAAAATTCGTCTTGAAGCCTGTTCTTTGTGTCAGCTAAATTGTCCCGAATGCGATACAAGAAGAAATGAAAAACAAGCTCCAAAAAATTGGCTCGGGTATTTAAAATTTAAAGATTTTAAAAACTTTGTTGATGAATATAATTTTAAAGAAATTGAGCTTGCAAACATGGGCGAAATCTTCCTCAATCCCGAGCTTGATGAGATTATTGAATATGCGCATTTGA
>CAPYQR010000102.1 GCA_948742005.1 uncultured bacterium | reverse complement strand
ATGTATAACGATGTGGAAATTGAATCGGGTCAGATTTTATAAAGTCTTTTGTTTCATATTTTTTAACTAAATTATTTAATTTTTCTTTCATTTCTTAATTCCATAAAATATTTTTTTAAAATTTCATCTCCCTCATCTTCCATAATTCCGCCGTAAATTTCAAGCTTTGAATTTGCAAGTTTTGTAAGATTGATTCTGCCGCCTAAAGCGCCGTAGTTTGAATCATAGGAAGAAAAAAAGACGGTTTTAATCTTTGAATTAATTATTGCCCAGGCGCACATTGGACAAGGTTCAAGCGTAACATAAATCTCGCAGTCATTTAGTCTTAAACGGTTTAATTTTTTGTTTGCTTCGTTTAATGCCAAAATTTCGGCATGGGATGTGATTAATAAATCTTCTTCTCTTTTGTTTGTTTGAATTGAAATAATTTCATCATCTTTTGTAATTATTGCACATACAGGAATATCGGCTTTAACTTTTTTTGCATTTTCAAATGCAAGTTTCATGATTTTTTTATTCAAACTTAACCTGCGCAATCATTAAATTTTAAAGTCAAAACAAATTCTTCGCCACATTCCAAATCAATATCGATATTCATTGCATTTGTTAAACCTTTTACAATATAAAGACCCAAACCTGTTCCGCGGGTTGTTCTTGTAAGGCTTGAATCTGCTCTTATAAATTTTTCAAAAAGTTTTTCTTTAATTTCGGGAGTTATTTTTTCGCATTTATTGATTATTTTTAAAGTTGGTATATTATCAACCGTTTTTAAGATAACTTTAACATTTTGATTGTTCAGACTGTATTTTTGAGCATTATCAATTAAATTTATTAAAATTTGTTCCAATCTTGCTTCATCTGCCCAAATTAAAGGAATATTCGTTTCAAAATCTTTTTCAAAGGGTATATTTTCATTATTTAAATATTCCAAAACGCGTTCTAATGTTTCAATTAAATCGACTTCAATAATATTAAATTTCATACTTAATGAATCCAGCTCAGGAATAACAAGCAAATCTTCAACCATCGCAGAAAGACGCTGGGCTTGTTGTTTGATTATTTTTAAAGATTTTACTCTTGTTTCATCATCCAACGAAATATCATGGCGCAAAAGCCTTGAAGTATAACCTATTATACTTGTCAAAGGGGTTCTGAATTCATGACTTGTTGAATTTATAAGGTTTTCGCGATATTCATTTAATTTATTAAGTTCTTTGTTTTTTCTTTTTAAATCTTGATATGAAACATTGATTTTATTTGCCATATAGTTAAATTCTTTTGCTAAAAATATTGTTTCATGCGGCGTAAAAGGGCTTTTGATTAAGTGGATTTTTTTATCATAATTTCCTTTGGAAATTGCCGTAATTCCTTTGAATAATTGACGAATGTTGATGTAGAGATAATATGTATAAAAACTAACAATTATAAGAATTGAAAGTGCAGCAATGATTAAAGATAAAAGAATTCTATACCTTGCTTTGTTTATAGTGTTTTTGGTAACTTTATTCGTAGTATCAACAATTGCAATCCAGGGAGAATTTGAAATATATGCAAATGCTTTCGGAGTGTTTTTAGAACCCGTTATCAGACCAGATTTTGTTTTATTATCTTTTGGCAAATTTTTTAATTCAGCTGCTATTTGGGCTTGTTTGTTGTTTGTTGTGATGATTTCAAGTGTTTTATAGTTGATAATGAAAATATTTCTGCCTTTTGTATTTTCGCGCTCAAAAATCTCATTAATAATATCAATTCTAATATCGCCTTTAAGGTAATATTTATCATTAATTTTAGAAACCAAAGTTAAATAATTATCATTAACCGTATTTAAATTATTTTGAAAATCTTGCAGTTCTTGTTTTTTTAGAATTTGTAAATTTTTAAAAAGTTTTGTCTTATCTTCAATATCTTCAAAGTATTGAATTTTTGCCATTGTATCGGGGAAATAATTAAACCCTGAAGCAATTTGGTTTAATTGCGATTGAGAAAATTCAATATATTTTTCGGTAGAGTCTGCAATAAATTCAGCCATTAAGGTTGTGCTGATTGCAAGTTCTTTTCTTACGGATTGCTGTGAAATATTGGAAATAATAATCCCGATTGTAATAAAAGGAATTAAAACCGCCAGAACAAGCACGATTGAAATTTGTTCAATTATTTTTAAATGTTTCATTATTTTTCTTCCGATGGCTCGTTATTTGCAAAAGGGGTTAATTTATAACCAACATTTACAACCGTGTGAAGATATTTCGGCGCTCTGACATTTGGTTCAATTTTTTGTCTTAAACCGCCCACATGAACCCTGACCATTCTAACATCTTCGTTTGAATCATAACCCCAGACCTCGTCAAGTAAAACAGCCAGACTGACAGGTGTGTTGATATGCTGCATCATACAGTATAAAATTTCAAATTCTGTCGGGGTTAATTTTACTTTTTTATCCAAAATTAACGCTTCAAGACTATCAGGCAAAATTTCAATGTCACCTGCTCTTAAAACTTCTTTTTGATTTTGATTTTGAACGTTTGTTTCCCCGCGCCTTAAAAGTGCACGGATTCTCAAAAGAACCTCCTGAATATCAAAAGGCTTAATTAAATAGTCATCCGCACCGCAATCAAAGCCTTTTGTCTTGTCTTCGATTGTTCCTTTTGCCGTTAAAAGTAAAATCGGAACATTTGGTTTTACAAGACGAATATTACGACAAACATCATAGCCGTTCATCTTTGGCATCATAACATCCAGCAAAATTAAATCATAATTATTTTCAAGAGCTTTTTGAAGCCCCATAGCGCCATCTGAAGCCGAATCGACAATATAGCCGCTTTGAGCTATATCAAAAGTCAAGAGCTCCCTGATTTCTGCTTCATCATCAACAATTAACAATCTTTTATTTATTTTTTGCATCATTTTTATACTTTCTTAACATTCAATATCAAATTTTCTCTTGAAACAATTTCTACAGTGCTTCCTGTTTTAATTTCCCCGTCATCAATACTTTTTGCACTCCAGAATTCATTATTAATTTCAACTTTGCCAATGCCGTCAATTGAGAGAGTTTTGCCTATATCTTTTGTCACTTTTGCAAATTTATTTTTGTTTATATCAAAACTTTTCAGCTTCTCTTTTTCAATTTTGCCGTTTTTAAATACCTGCTTAATTAAAAGATAAAAAATCCCCAAAAAAGCGAAAAAAGAAGTTGCTTGAATCAAGTAATCATGTGGAAATTTATATGCAGTAATTGCTAAAAACATAAAAGACGAAGCAAAAACAAGCTTAGACTGTGCCGGTTTTTTAAAATCCAGCCCCAGAAAAACAAAAGCAACTATTGCAAAAAAAATATACACATCAAGCCCTTATAAATGATAAATATTTATAAATAATTATAGTTTTATCACTTTTTAGTGTCAATTTTTTCTTTTATTTCTTTTTAATAAAATCAACAACAACAATTTCCGGTTTGCAATTTAATCTTAAAGGTAAAACGCTCATTCCAAGCCCCTTTGAAATAACCATTTTATTTGCAGTTTTTTCAATTAAACCGGAAGCAAATTCAACACCGAATTTAGACGGAACAAACATCGGAGAAGAAGAGGGGAGAATAAATTGTCCACCGTGCGTGTGTCCTGCCAGAATCAAATTAGCATCATCCATGATGTTAAAATAAATGTCGGGGTTATGAGTAAGAACGATTCTGGGGGTTGATGTTCTGCGAAATGCACGTGCTACATCGGGGTTTTTGGTTGTTTTGTCGTTAAGTCCAATAATATCTATATATCTTTTTTTTACAATAATTCTTGTATTTTCATCTTCCAAAACACGAATCCCGTTGCTTTCAAGTTCACTTTTGATTTTTACAGCATCACTTTTCCAATCAGCATCGCCAAGAACTGCAAAAATCGGAGCTTTTGCCTGTTGAAGTTTAGAAGAAAAAATATACATATTCATTAAATTTCTGGGATTTTTACTGTTTGTATAATCTCCGCCCAAAAACAAAATATCCGGTCTTTGACCCATGGTTAAATTAGCAATTTTATCAAGCTTTTTGTAGTCTTTTTTCTTAAAATGAAAATCGGTCAAAAAAGCCACACGAACGCCATACAATTGTTTATCTTCAATTGTATAATGAGTAACTTGAAAATTATTCGGTTCTATAATTGCAGACTGGATATAAAGCCATATTACGCAAATATAGAATATTATGGACTTCTTACTCATAAAAAAATTTTAACATTTTTTAGAAAATAAAATACATATACGATTTAAAAATCGTCAAAATTACGTATAATTTCATTATGAATAAAATGGAAAAAATTAACAAAAATTCATTTTGTGAATTTGCAATTTTTGAAAATAATCCGAAATGGGAAAAATCTACAAAAAGAATAAACGAACTTATAAATAAACCGAATGAAATCCGCTCGGCATTTGACAGAGATGCAACAAGAATTCTGCATTCAAGCGCATACCGCAGATTAAAACACAAAACCCAGGTCTTTTTTGCAACAAACAATGACCATGTCTGTACAAGAATTGAACATGTTAACCATGTTGCAAGTATTTCAAAAACAATTTCATCAGCATTAGGTTTAAATGTTTCTCTGACAGAAGCAATTGCCCTGGGACATGACCTCGGTCACAGCCCTTTTGGACATCATGGCGAAAGAATTATTGAAAAAATAATGGATAAACACGGATTTGAAAAAAAATTCTGGCATGAAAAAAATTCGCTAAGATTTATTGACTATATCGAAACTCTTCCAAATTATTCGGGCTTTAAAGATAATCTAAATTTAACCTATGCCGTTCGAGATGGAATTGTTTGTCATTGCGGGGAAGTTAATGAAAATTTTTTAAAACCGAGAGATGAATATATTGACCTTGAAACAATTGAAAAAGGAAAATTTATGCCTTTCACTTACGAGGGCTGTGTTGTTAAAATTTCCGATAAAATCGCTTATTTAGGACGCGACATTGAAGATGCTTATAATTATAAATTTTTCGACAAAGAAGATATGATGACACTGAAACAAATTGCACAAGAGGTCATGAAGAAAAAAATTAAATTTAAAGATGTAAACACATCTTCTTTAATTCATGAATTTATTACAAATCTTTGTTTAAATTCTAATCCTGATGACGGGATTATGATTTCAAAAGAAGATTATGATATGATGAATAAAATTAAAAAATTTAATTACCAAAAAATTTATTCAAATAAAAGATTTAAACCTTTTATGAAATACGCGGAAATTGTAATCAACTCGATTTTTGATTTTCTTCTGGATTATTACGATTCTTTTTATACAATTCACAAGCTGGAAAAATATTCAAAATTTTATAAAACCGCAACAGAAGATTTTTCCGACTGGCTGATTAAATATTCAAATATTGATGAAAAACAGCATCGATTAAGAAAATATAGAAACAAAATCATTTATAATATTGAAAACATTAAAGATTACAAACAAGCCATAATTGATTATATTTCAGGAATGAGTGATAACTATGCGATTAAAATTTACAATGAATTAATTGAATTTTAGCAATTTTAATCATTCAGTTGTTTTATTTAATCATCATGGAATTAAACAGATTAAATTTTAACAATAATTTTAATAAAATTAATTTTCAAAAGAAATTAATAGCAAAAACATATCCTGTTGACAAAAACAATAAAATTTCGCAATATAAATTCTATCAATTAGAGCCCGATAAAGACACTGATTATTTTACAAATGTAATTAATGATTGGCAGGATGGAATTTTGCTTTTAGATACATTAAGCAATTTTCACGAATGTTCAAAATATCATAAATTTTATGTTATTGAGGACGAAAATAAAAAATGTCTCGGCTACGCAC
>CAPYQR010000101.1 GCA_948742005.1 uncultured bacterium | reverse complement strand
TCATTATTCTTATGACACTCAAAGGCTCGGGCTGATGCTTTTCCCAAAATTTTTGAATTTCGGAATTAACCAAAAAAACCTTAAAAACTTCCTCACCCTTATCTGTTTTAACCAAAACAAGCTGACCGTGTTTGATGTTAGCGTTTTGCGCAACTTTAAGCGGATGAAAAATATTTTTTATTACTCGAATTGCAAATTTCATAGTTTAATTATAGCCTAAATTAAAGTTTTCGCAAATTTTTGGTTATTTGACGGGTTTATTTGTGCCCGGTTTAAAATTCACTTTAATATTGTTAACTTGAAGCAGATATTTTTTCAAATCGCCGATATTTTGATTTTCTTCAAGGAGATTTTTTTCATTTTGCGTTTTTAAAATCTCATCTTTTGTTTTTTCAAATTCTGATTTATAGCCTTGTTGATTAATTTTATAAATAATTTCATCAATATTTGAAGAATTATAATTAGGATACATAGAAATTATTTCTTCCTTTGTTTTACCTACAGGAAGCTTATAAAGCCACTTAAGCGTTTCAAGGTCATTTTGAGTAACATTAACACAACCGTATTGGTGCGGAACAAACATGATGTCGCCTTTTGTCTTTGAATGCCCCAAACCTACACTATGACCGATTTCATGCAAAATCGTATGATAAACTTCATTTTCATCCATGTATTGGTGGTGCAAAATCCCGTCTGAAAGACCAATTGAAACTTCAGCGGAATAATATCTTCCCAATTTATCAAAATTAAACGTACAAGAACCCAGTGATTTTCTATCTACTCTTTTCCATTCAATATTGATATTAGAATCATAAAGATTCATAGTCCGCTCAAAAGAAACAAGCCCCGAGGTTAATTGTTCCCAGGCATTAAACCCATCAATTATCATTTGAGTATATTTATATTCATCCTGCGCACCAACAGATTTATACCAGTTAAATTTTCCGATAAAAACCTTTAAGGGCATGACATTATCTGCCCAGCGGGATAATTTACCGTTATTAAAACAATCATCGATGTAGGTAATAGTTTGCATATAAATATATAATAGCATATAATAATAGAACAAGATAAGACTTAAAGGGAGAATAAATATTATGATGAATATGATGCAAGTTATGCAGCAAGCACAAAAAATGCAAAAGAAATTTAAAGAAACCCAGGGCGAACTTGAAAAAGCAGAAGTTATTTCAACTTCGGGCAATGGCGCGGTTACTGCTGTTTTAACAGGACAAGGCAAATTCAAATCAATCAAAATCAAACCCGAAGCAATCAATCCCCAAGACCCATCTTCAGTTGATTCTGATACGGTTGAAATGCTTGAAGATTTATTAACTCAAGCACTGTCTGAAGCCACCCAAAAAGCAACAAGCGAAATGGAAACAAAGCTAAAAGCAATCACTGGCGGAATTTCAATCCCAGGATTATTTTAATTAATTTTAAACGCAAAATTTTATATTTTCAATTTTTAATTTTATATGAATATTCAATCGATTTCCCCAAAAAATCAAAATTTATATAAAATTAAATTAAAAAATAATCATAATTCAGATTCTAAAAAATTTTTAGAATCTGAATTTAATACGAAATTTCAAACCCCTATAAATCACGAATTTTTAACTTCAAAATTTGATATATCCTTTAGATCTTCACAAATTTCAAGAAAAAATTCAGATTGCGCAAAGAAAATCCAGAAAAAAATCGAAACCCAAATCAAACCCCAATCAAAAATACCCCCGAAAAGCGCAATTACAAGCCCTGATGATATTGAAACGTTAAATAAAATTTTTAAAAAAGACAACATAGGTTCAATCTTTGATTCAGGAATTTCACTCAACCGCGCACTTATTTATCTTGCCAGGAAAAAACAAATTCAACTAAAAGGCATCAATAAAGCTTTTTTTATTGATGAGTATTCGCTTGAATTTTTAAAAGATAAAAATTATTTTCCTGATAAAAATACAAAATTTTATTGCTTTGAAAATTCAAAAGAAAAAGCGCTTGATTTGATTAGCGAATTCAGGGAAATTCCCACTCTCAAAAACAGCAAAATTGAAATAATACAAAAATCAAAATCCAAAAAAATCGCCAATTATCCAAGAAGCGATGTAATTTTAAAAAATATTGAAGAATTTGCAAAATATAAATTCCCAAATGACCCGGGAAATCAGGAAAGAACCATCCAAATTTCATTAAAATATTTAAATAAAAGCCTGTTTTGTTTTTCTTATCAAAAAATTTGTGCTCAATTGCGAGATTTACATAATTTAATCGAAAAAGAAACAAAAGCGCGGAATCTAACAATGGATGATGTTATTTATCTAATTCCTGAAGATTGCAAAAGTTATGATTTAATTAATTATTTATATGCAAAAGAAAATAATATAGCGCAGGATAAATTCAAAAGTTTCAATGAAATTTTGGACAATTACAAAGAAAACAAGGTTTATGTAATTATTGACGATTTAGTTTCAAGCGGAAGCACAGTTATGAATTACGCAAGGAAGATTATTGACAAAGATAATCCCCAAAAAAAAGTAATTTTTGCCCCGCTGGTTTGCGCTCAGTTGCCCGATTATTACGAGCGGGAACTTGATGAAATGAGGGAATTTCTTGATGTTCAATTTCTTCCTTTAAACAAATATGAAAACCTTTCCAATGCCGCAGCAAAATATTTAAGAAAAAAAGCTTATGGCGAAGCTGAGGAATTTAATAAAATAAGCTTCAAAAATTTAGATTCAAAAGACATCGCCTTTCTTTGCAATAATATTCAAAGCGGGTGCGGATTAGGTTATAGCTGCGTGAATTTTCCCTACATGATTCCTGACAATTCAACCGAAATCAACACAATTTTAGGAGAATATTTCCTAAACCACGATTCCCTTGAAGCAAACCGCGGAATTAATGATGATTACAGAGGAATAAGACATGAAGATTACAAAAACATCAAAGGAAACATTGGGCACTTAGATTGTACTTAACCCAAAATTTTATCAACAATTTCAAGACAATGAACCCTTGTTGTGTCAATTATTTCAATATCATCTTTTTGTTTAATTATATTCGGCAGTTCCGTACAACCAAGAACAACGCCTTCTGCGCCTTTTTGCTTAACCGAATCAATGATTTTATCAAGTTTTTTTCTTGATTCTTCTTTTATAATCCCCATGCAAAGTTCATTATAAATTATCGAATTAATCACTTCTTTTTCGTTTTCATCAGGAATTATTACATTAATTTTAAATTCATCTTTTAATTTATCTTTGTAAAAAGGTTTTGTCATCGTGTATTTTGTTCCGAAAAGCGCCACGCAATCGATATTTTTCTTTTTTATATAATTTCCTGCAGCGTCTGCAATATGAATCAAAGGAATTGAAATATTTTCCTGAACCAAAGGCGCTAAAAGGTGCATGGTATTTGTTGCGATTGCAATATAATCCGCTCCGATTTTTTCAAGGTTTTGCGCAGAACGCGTTAAAATTTTTCCCAAAAGTTCCCAATTTTGCTCGCTTTGTAATTTTTCGATTTTACTAAAATCATAACTTTCAATTAGCATTTTTGCGCTTTGAAGCCCGCCAAGGCGCTTATTTACTTCTTCGTTTATGATTCTATAATATTCAACGGTCGATTCAAAACTCATTCCGCCCAAAATTCCGATTGTTTTCATAAAACTTCCCTTTTAAAATAATAAAAGCCACACTATATCTATCGATTAACCTATCATTAAAATCCAATCAAAAAATCTCCTAAATAAATTCCCATACCCGTATTCTGCGCCTTAGGGCTGCTATATTTCTATCCTGACCCGGTTGGGGCGAAAATACGCCACGGAAAGATAAATTATCAACAATTTTTCAATTTTCAATGTAATAATAAATTCGCCTCATGATATACTCTGCGCCCGACATAAGCTTTCGGTCAAGAGGAAGCAACCCCCCGCGGAGTGTGGCATAATCATTTTAACATAAAAAATGATTTTATTGTAAAATATTCATAAATTAATATTTAAAATGACAATTTAAGGATTTAAAAATGGATAATAAAGAACAAATGGCGCTTGAGAAACAATATAACTTTTCAAAAATACAAAAATTAAAATGCGGCGCAAATCCGCACCAAAACGCCTCGCTTTATCATTACGATAAAGAAATAGATTGGGAAATTTTAAAAGGGGCTTGTCTAACCTACAACAACATAATAGATTCGAGTCTGGCACTTGAAGTTATTTCAGAATTCTTTGATGTCGCGGCAATAGGCGTGATAAATTGCGGAAATATTAACTCCTGCGCGCTTGGAATCGATATAAATAACGCATGGGATAAAATAATTGATTCTGACCCGACATGTTATTTTAAAGGTACAATTATTTCAACAAGAGAAATAACTCTTGATTTTGCAAAAAAAATATCCCCTCTTGAAATCAAATTATTAATCGCGCCCTGTTTTTCAGATAATGCAATTTTAGAATTAAATAAAAACAAAAACTTAAAAATCATCAAAATCAACACACCCTTAGAACAAATTTTAAAATTCAACGAAGAAGAAATTAAACTGACTCCTTTTGGTGCGTTGATTCAAGAAAAAGACACAAAAGAACTTGAGGCTGCGACTTTTAAAGTTGTTACAAAGAAAAAACCCCTGCAAAACGAAGTTGAGGATATGATTTTTGCTTTTAAAATTGCAAAGCATGTAAAATCCGCAGGAATCGTCATTGCAAAAGATTTAAGAACCCTTGCAATATCCTCAGGCGAAGCCGATAGAGTAAAATCGGTACAAAATGCCGTAAATAAAGTTTGCGATTCTCTAAAAGATTCGATTCTTGCAAGTGACGGCTTCTTATTAACAAAAGATACTGTTCAAATTGCAGCGCAGAACAGAATATCGGGAATTATTCAGCCCATGGGCGCTTTAAAAGATGATGAAATTATTAAAGAATGTGATAAATATAACATTTCCATGATTTCAACAGGAATCAGACACATCAAACACTAAAATCAAAATTCAGGCAAAATAAAAATGATAAATATATTAAACAACACAAAAAGAGCAATCATAGGGCTTAGCTTAGGGCATTTTGCCCTTGATTTATACGCGGCGGTATTAACCCCTTTATTTCCTTTAATTACAGCAAAATTAGGGATTAACCTTGCTTCAATCAGCCTTGTAATTGCGCTCGGACACTTAACTTCTTCAATGATGCAGCCGATTTTTGGATATTTTGCAGATCAAATGCGTCATCGGGTTTTTATGGTCTGGGGATTGGTTTTATCATCAATTTTCATTCCTTTGACAATAAAAGCCCAAAATGTTCATATTTTCGCATTATTTTTGCTTTTGGGAATGATAGGAAATGCTCTTTTTCATCCTCAGGTCAGCGCTTTGATTAAAGAATTTAATGCAAAAAACCCCAATTTATCCCATGCCATGGGGATATTTTTAGGCATGGGAACAATCGGTTATGCCATCGGGCCTTATGTTTCCACTTTTATTGTTCAGACTTTCGGAGAAACAAAATTTTTATTTATCGGTCTTTTCGGGCTTATAACGTGTGCTGTTATTTACTTTTTTGTTCCGAAAATGCCCGAGCGTGAATGTTACAACAAAACAAATTTCATTTTTATCATGAAAGAAATTCTAAAAAACAAAACCTGCATGTTTTTAACATTTGTTTCTGTAATCAAATCAGCCGTAAGCATTTCTTTCGGGACTTATATTCCGTTTTTATTACAAAAACAAGGTTATTCTTTAGTTCAAACAGGGTTAATTGTAACATTATTTTTTATATCGGGAGGGTTTGCTACAATTTTCAGCTCAAAAATCGAAAGTAAAATCGGAGCAAACGGAGTTATTGCGCTTTCAATGGCTGGAATTTTACCAATTACGGTTTTATTTTTATTAACTTTTAAAAATTTTAATTTTATCGCAATACCCTCATTTATTCTAATCGGATTTTTCATCCTTTTATCGGTCGGAATCATCCTTGTTCAGGCACAAAAACAAATGAGCGAATACACAGGTGTCGTTTCAGGTGTCATGCAGGGTTTCAGCTGGGGTCTGGGCGCAATGTTTTTAGCTCCGCTCGGGATAAT
>CAPYQR010000100.1:1475-6178 GCA_948742005.1 uncultured bacterium | reverse complement strand
CGCATATAATCAAAAGCTTACTCAAACAACAAAACAAAAGCTTGAAGAATTAGGGATTCAATATAATCAAAATATAACAGAACAAGAAGCAAAAAAATTAATTGCAAAATGTGAACTTAATGCACAAAATTCCAAAGAAACAAATAAAGAAAGTTCTTTTTCAAACAAAGATAAAGACAAAGACGAGCTTTTTGAACAGCTTAAATCCTTAGCACAAAAGATAGGAATTAATGTCAGCGAAAACAATGATTTTAAAAGCTTGATTAATATTGTTGAAAATACAATTGAAGAAAAAATCAAAGCTGCTTCAAACGATGAATCCGAACTTTTAAATCTTAAAAATTTAAGTCTTGAACTTGCAAATATTCAATCAAAAAGTGTAAATTCGCAATCTTTAAACAACTCTAACCAGGCATTAATGATGTCTTTAGAAATGTTATCACAATACAATAAGAATTTTTTATATAATTAAAATCAATTAAAAACTATCCATTGTTGCCTAATTAAATTTATAATATAAAATAAATTTAGTTTTAAAGACATTTTAAGGATAGTTTAATGATTAATGAAATTTTAAGCATTTCAATAAATTGGATTCAAGATGTTGTAACTTCAATGGGCGCTTGGGGAATTGCGCTTTTGATGGCAATTGAATCGTGTAATATTCCTCTTCCGTCTGAGGCAATTTTGCCTTTTGCCGGATATTTGGTTACAAAAGGACATTTTTCAATCCACACTGCAGCATTTTTTGGCGCACTGGGATGTGTTTTAGGTTCAATTCCCTCTTATTATCTGGGGTTTTTCGGGGGGAGAAAATTTGTTGAAAAATATGGAAAATATTTCCTTATTTCAAAACATGATCTTGAAACTGCTGATAAATGGGTTGAAAAATACGGAGATTGGTCTTTTTTCATCTGCAGAATGCTTCCTGTGGTAAGGACATTTATTTCACTTCCTGCAGGAATTTTAAGAGCAAAAAAAAGATTCTTTTTTACTTTCACTTTTCTTGGTTCGCTTGTCTGGAGCTATTTATTAGTTTTTGTCGGGGTGAAACTTGGCGAAAATACTGATAAACTTAAGCATTTATGGCATAAATTTGATGCGGTTATTATTACTGTTTGTTTAATTCTTGCGATTTTATATATTTATCATCATTTTAAAAATCTTAAAGAATCGTGAAAACGATTAAACATTAAAAGAGGGGTTAAAACCCCTCTTTTAATGTTTAATACAAATTATTTAACATTTGGAGCTAGAATCATTACAACATTCCGCCCCTCAAGCATTGGTTTCTTTTCAACCATAACAGGGTCTTGTTCAAATTCTGAAAGGAATTTATTAATTAAATCAAAAGCAAGATGACTATGCTGCATTTCTCTTCCTCTAAGCATCACAACAGCTTTAACCTTATTTCCTGCATTTAAAAATTTCCTTGCGGCTTTCAAGCGGACATCATAATCATGAACATCGATTTTATAGCGCATTTTAACTTCTTTTATATCAACAACATGTTGTTTTTTCTTTGCTTCTTTTGCTTTTTTTTCTGTTTCATATTTATATTTTCCCCAATCTAAAATTTTAGCAACAGGGGGAGCTTGATTTGGCGATACAACAACTAAATCTAAATCTCTTTCACGTGCCATTTGAAGAGCTTTTACGGTTGGCACAGTACCGTGGTTATTTCCCTCATCATCAATTAATCTGACTTCTCTTGCTCTGATTTTTTCGTTTAAAAGCTCGTTATGGGCTTTTGAATCATTTTTAGCGATAATTTTTCTCCTTTTTTTAAATATTACATTCTATTTATACCATGGTAATTAATTTTTGTAAAAATTTTATTCAAACAGCTTATAAATTTCATTCGGTTTAAATATACCGTATTCTGTTATAATACCGCTGATTAATTCCGCAGGCGTAACATCAAACGATGGGTTTATGACGTTAACTTCTTTAGGACAGATTAATTTATCATTAATTGTTGTGACTTCTTCTTTGTTTCTTAATTCAATAACAATCTCATCTCCTGTTTTAATTTCAGGGTCAATTGTTGATTTGGGAGCTGCAATATAAAAAGGAATATTGTGATATTTTGCACCGATTGCAAGAAGATATGTTCCGATTTTATTTGCACTATCGCCGTTTAGTGCAATTCTGTCCGCACCTGTCACAACAACATCAATCATTTTCTTTTTCATAAAATATGCGCTCATATTATCGGTAATCAAAGTTGTATCAATCCCGTCACGCAGCAATTCATAAGTTGTTAATCTTGCACCCTGTGCACGAGGACGGGTTTCATCAGCAAAAACTTTAATTGTATTATCTTTTAAATAAGCGCTTCGAACTACTCCTAATGCCGTTCCCCAGCCAACGGTTGCAAGCGCACCTGCGTTGCAATGAGTCAAAATTGCCGCACCTTTTGGGATTATTTCGCTGCCGAATTTGCCGATTTTTTTATTAATTTCAATATCTTCATCTTCAAGCTTAATTGCATTTTCAATTAATAGTTTAGTTATTTCTTTATTTGTTTTATCTTTATTATTCATCAAAACTTCAAGCTGTTTTTGAATCGCCCAGCTGAGATTTACTGCAGTAGGGCGCGAAGAATTAATAAAAGAAGCTGTTTTTTTGACTTGTTCAATAAATTCTGATGTTTCTTTTTCAATATTTTCAACAGCCGCAAGCGCAACCCCATGCGCCCCTGCAATCCCAATCGCCGGAGCTCCTCTTACAATCATGGTCTTAATTGCATTATAAATATCATTACTTGATTTAATATCAACTTTTTTATACTCATAAGGCAGAATCGTCTGGTCAATCATCCTTGAAAAACCATCAAATTCGCCATTTTTTACCCATTCAATCGTTTTTTCTTCGCGCACTTTTTCCTTTTCCTTTTTCTTTTTCAAATTTCCTTTTAATCATCGATTTCAATTTCTAATCTCGCATCCGCATCTTGCGGTTTTGTTTCAATTTTGTTAAAAATAAACGTCATAGCCATTCCGCCGACAGCGTTAACCATTGCAATCATTATACTTACCATTAAAATAATGATAAAAAATAACCACAAAGCCTCCTGAATTATATAAGGAATTCCATAGGTGTAATATTTTGTAAAAATAAGGCTGATAACCATTACCATCGGGCAAAAAGAGATAAAAAAGCCTACACTTGCAAAAAAGCCTACAACACCGCCTAAAATTGCACCTTGTTCATAATCCACAATTCCTAAATGTTTTTCGTTTTTTTTCATAAGCAAAATAACAATAATTGCGCTTAAAAAAGACAAAATAAAAATCCCAAAGCCAATCAAAGGCGGAATCAAAGAAAAAAGCCCTAAAAACGCCCCTAAAATTAAAGAAAAAACCATTGCCTTTTTAACTACTAATTCATTCATCTTATTTCCTCTTTAAATCTTGAATTTTGCCCGTGGCAAACAGCAAGCGCCACAGAATCTATTGTATCATCTAAAGTTATATTTTTATCTATTTCAATATAATTTCTTATCATAAGCTTAACATCATTTTTATCTGCCCTGCCGTGTCCTGTTATTGTTTGTTTTACAACAAGCGGAGTATATTCAAACATCGGGATATCATTTTGAGCTAAAGAAAGCAGGATAACGCCTCTTGCTTGCGCTACAGGAATTATTGTGCGCTGATTTTTAAAGAAAAACAATTGTTCAACAGAAGCGCAGTCAGGATTGAACTTTTTTATCAAATAATCCAGATCATCTTTTAATTCCACTAATCTTTTCGGGTGCGGTTTTTCTTTTTGTGTTTGAATAGAGCCGCTTGTAATAAGGCTGTATTTATCATTTTCAAAATTTACAAAACTATATCCGGTTATCCCTATTCCGGGGTCAATTCCCATAATTATCATACTTTTTAGAATAATCTCGTAAATATTTTTTGTCAAAAAATGTTTTTCTTAATTTTAATTCAAAAATATGCTACAATTAAGCTATGATTAACGAAGCAATTGAAGAACTTATTAAAAATAATGATTTGGATTTTAATTTAGCAAAAGAAGTTTATGATGAAATTTTTTCCGGTCTTTCAAACGAAATACAGGCAAGTTCTTTTTTTACGGCACTTGCTTCTAAAAAACCGTCAACAGATGAAATAAAAGCAGGAATAATCTGCGCACGTGATTCTGTTAAAAAAATCAACTTGGGTTTTTCTAATGAATCAAAAATTGAAAATATTTCTTTAGTTGAAGATGAAAATTATATTGATTTCACGCTTGCTAATGATTTAATTTGTGCCGCTAACGGATTAATTCCGCTTCGTTTTTGCGTTGATTTGCATAATTACTCATCAAGAAGCTTTGAGATTCTTTCTTTGATGGGAGTGAAATTCAAACAGCCCGAGTTTGATTTTTATAATGAAATAGAAAACATTAATCTTTGTTATATTTATCTTTCAAACCATGAAGCGTTTTTTAAGTACACTCAAAATTTAAAGAAAAACCTTAATTTTCCGAATTCTGCCTGTGTTAATCTTTTAAATTTATTTGAAAAAATGTTAAATCCCTACAATTCAAAAAATTTATTTTTAGGTATTAAAACCCCTGAAAAAGTTGAAGAATTTGCTAAATTAGCACTTGAATTAAATTATGAAAATTCAATTATTGTTTCAGGTTTTGATAAAACACCTTTTTTAAGCATTGAAAACGAAACAAATGTTGCCGAAGCATGGAAA
>CAPYQR010000100.1:0-1465 GCA_948742005.1 uncultured bacterium | reverse complement strand
TTTGCTTATAAATTTTCGCCTGAATTTGTAGATTTTAAAAAAGCTCCGCTTGATGAAATCAAAGTAGAAAATAATCAACATTGTGCAGAAATTTTATTAAATATTATTGAAAACAAAATTCAAGGTTCAATTTTTGATTCAATTGTTTTGAATTCAGGTTTTGCACTTTATATTTCAAAAAAAGCTCCATCGTTAATAGAGGGGATTGACTTAGCAGCCGATACAATTAAAAGCGGAAGATTAAAAGAAAAATTTGAACAAATCAAAAATTTTTACAATTGAAAACATTGTTAAAAATTATTTATTTGTTTGATGAAAATATTTTTTAATTTTATAATATTATTCCCATGTGAGAAAAATTATGTATTACGTTAAAAAAATAAAAATAATTTTAATATTTTTCTTTTCCCTGTTTCTTCCCTGTTTTGCAAATACGGAAGAAAAGCTTCCCGACCTTTATTCGCAAGAATATTTTGATTATTTAATTGAATCAACAAGACCTACCGTTACCATAAAATCAAAAAAAGAAAAAGACCAAAAAGAAGAACAAAAAGCAGAAAATACAAAAAAAAGAGAAGAAAAGCAGGAAGAAGAAATAAATATTTTTGAATTTAATGAAAATGAAACCGCACAAGAAATCACACCGTTTAAATCGAAGAAACAAATATCGCAAAATATTCCCAAACTTATATTGTCGAAGATACAAAAACCCTGATTCCTTTAGGCGAGCATTTTAGTTTCAGCCAGGATTTTCGCAAATTCAAAAACAATAAGTATAATTCAGACGAAATGAGAACCTTAACAGGAGCTGAGTATAGATTTAATAAATATTTCAAAGTTTCATCAGGCTTAGAAGCCAACTATTGCGGAATGGATCAGATTCCTGTTTCAAAAAAAATTTATTTTACACCCTCAATTAATATCGGGGAAAAATTCTCAATTGATTTTCATAACAAATATTACACCCAGACAAAAGAAACAGACCATGATATCGGGCTTAATTTTTCTCCATTAAAATCAAAAGCGCTCGATTTGGGAGTTTATGCAGGGCTTACACATGAAGCGGATGGCAGCTATAGCGAGAGCATAATTTTCAAAACAAGTTTTTCATTTTTTTAATCTTAATTGCAACAAAATTGCCAAAATTCCATGTTTTAAATACGATTAGAATATAAAATTTAGCGAAAAAATATGGAAGCACAAGTCTACAAAATTCATTCTGATTTTTACTATTTAAAAAACCATAAAGGCGAAACTTTTACCTGCAAATTAAGAGATATTTTAAAAAAACAACATCTTGAAATTTTTGTCGGAGATAGGGTTGAATTAAGCGAAGATTTGAATTTTATTTCAAAACTGCAAAAACGCAAAAACTTTCTCCTGCGGCCAAAATGTGCAAATATTGACCTTGCCGTTGTTGTTTGCGCGCTTTGTGAGCCTGAATTAGATTTTATTCAACTAAACC
>CAPYQR010000099.1:1457-6238 GCA_948742005.1 uncultured bacterium | reverse complement strand
AAACCCGATTATAAGACAAACAAATATTCTTTATGAGCAAGAAAATAATGAAGTTAATATTTTTATTGCTCCGCCATATAATTTTGATTACTATTTAAAACAAAAAGGTTCTCTTTATCGCCTGCGCCCGCAATACAAGGGAGATGTATACGGATATAAAATTACTCTTGATATGTTTTTTGAATATTTTACAGGAGTTGACGAAAACCTTGATTTATCTGATTGCAGCGATGAGTATCAATTTTATTTTCATTTATTTCAATTTGTTAAAAAAGCAGTTGAAAAACTCCATTTTATTCCTGCCGTTAATTTCAAAAAAGACACTTTCAGCGTTTATTATGAACCTTATTTTGAAAATAAAGACTTTTTAAAAACATATTCTGTTATTATTGATAATAAAATTTTAGACTCCAACACAACAAAAAAATTAATTGAAAAATATTTAAATTATTTAATCTTCACATTTTTAAACGTTAAACATTACCGTTTTAAAGATTTAAAAGCGGCGGTTTATCTTGTTAAAAATAATCTTCAAAAAAGAATCTCAAAAGGCGAAGATATAGCATCAGATATTCAAACCTGGTTTGACGAAATGAGCTTGGGAAGTTATGAAATCATTCCTGTTTTCAATATTGAAAAACTGTCTGATGATAAATTCTTATTAAGAATTTTAGCTAAAGATAAAAACAAAAATGAAATAATTCAACTTGAAGATTTAACTGATGAACAAAAAGTCCTGATTGAAAAACAAATCAACTGGGCAACAAAATACATTGAAGATTTAACTGATGTAACTTTAGAACTTGATTTATCAGGCGTTTATAAATTAATCACACAAATTTCATATTATTTATCCCAAGCAGGCATGGAAGTTAATCTTCCGAAAGGGTTAGATAACGTTATAATTCCGCGTGCATCAATTAACGCAACAATCAAAGAAAAAAGAATTCAAGACATCAAGGATTTACTTGCAAATCCTAACGGTTCAACAATATCTCTTGATGAAATTATGAATTTCAACGTTGAAATTGCTCTTGGAGATAATGAAAAAATTTCAGCGCAAGAATTCAGAAAACTTGCAAAAGATTCACAAGGATTAATCAAATATAAAGATAAATATATTTTAATTGATAAAGAAGAAACAGAAAAACTTCTTTTAAAACTTGAAAAATCACCAAATTTGACCGTTGATAAAATGCAATTGCTGCACAATGCCTTATCAGGCAAAATTGATGATTATGATTTCGATTATGATGAAGCTTTCGCGCGGGTTATTTCCGATTTTACAAAAGTTGAAGATATAACCCTGCCCGAAAAATTAAAAGGAACTTTAAGAAGCTACCAGCAAATCGGGTTCAGATGGCTTTACACCAATATCAACAAAGGTTTTGGCTGCTGCATAGCAGATGATATGGGTTTAGGGAAAACGATTCAGGTTATCAGTTTGATTTTAAAATTAAAAGAAGAAAAAAAGCTAAAAAAACCTGTTCTTGTTGTTTGTCCTACAACTTTAATGGGCAATTGGAAACGGGAATTAAATACTTTTTCTCCATCCTTAAAAGTTTTAACTTATCATGGCTTTAATCGTGAATTTTCAACTGATTGCGATGTTATTTTAACAACTTATGCCATACTTAGAATTGACCTTGAAAAATTCCAAAAAACAAACTGGGATTTATTGATAATTGATGAAGCGCAAAACATTAAAAACCCATCAACAAGCCAAACACAAGCAATTAAGGCAATTAAAGCAGGGATGAAAGTTGCAATGACAGGTACGCCTGTTGAGAATAGATTATCTGAATTGTGGTCTATTTTTGATTTTATAAACAAAGGCTATCTCGGTTCATTAAACGATTTCAGTAAAAATTATTCAATCCCTATTGAAAGATTCAAAGAATTAACAAGGGCGCAAAAACTCAAAAAAGCAATCAGTCCTTTTATGTTAAGGCGTTTAAAAACAGATAAAACAATTATTTCCGATCTACCTGAAAAAGTTGTCCTGGACGATTTTTGCTATTTAACAAAACCGCAAGTAGTGCTATATGAGCGCATTTTAAAAGAATCTATGGAATCTATTTCAAAATCAGAATCCAAAATGAACCGCAGAGGAGCTATTTTTAAACTTATCACCAATTTAAAACAAGTCTGCAATCATCCTTATCATTACCTTAAATATGGTGATATGTCGGCAAACGCCTCGGGTAAAACGCAAAAATTAATTGATATCTTGGGAAATATTTTAGAAAACAATGAAAAAGTCCTTGTTTTTACGCAATATAAAGAAATGGGCAATATTTTAGAAAGCATTATTGCACAAGAATTTAACCAAAACCCATTATTTTTCCATGGAAGCTTGAATGTTAAACAAAGAGAAGAAACAATCAAAAAATTTCAGGAAGATTTAAATGAAAAAATAATGATTCTGTCGCTAAAAGCAGGAGGCTTAGGCTTAAACCTTACAAGCGCATCTAATGTTATTCATTACGACCTCTGGTGGAATCCTGCAGTCGAAGACCAGGCAACAGATAGAACCTATAGAATCGGACAAAATAAAAATGTTATGATTCACAGATTCATTACCTTATCAACTTTTGAAGAAAAAATAGATAAAATAATTAAAGACAAAAGAGAACTGGCAAACGCTGCTGTTTTTGAGGGAGAAAAGACAATCACAGAATTATCTGATGATGAAATTTATGAAATTTTCTCACTTGCGTAAGACCTTGTGCTGTTCAATCAAAACCATTAAAACAGAAACATCCGCAGGTTTTACCCCGCCGATTCTAAGAGCTTGACCCAGGGTTTTCGGGCGGATTTTGATTAATTTTTCTTTTGATTCTGTTGAAATTTGTTTAATTTCTTCATAATTTATAAAATCAGGGATTTTAATATTTTCCATCTTTTCCTGATTGTTGATTTGTTCAATCTGACGTTTAATATAACCGTCATATTTAATCAAAACCTCGCTTTGTTCTTCAATATCACGTTCAAGATAATTATCAGCATCTAAAATCATTGGATTAAAACCTAATTCTTTTAAAATTTTATAATTAACATTAGGGCGCTTTAAAAGATTATAAGCATTTGTACCAATTTCCAAGGGTTCTTTATATTTTGATAAAATTTCTTTGTTTTTTTCATTTACAGGAATTTTAAAGTTATTTAATTTTTCAATCTGTTTATTAATTTCTTGTTCTTTGAATCTTTTTCTTTTGATATCTTCTTCCCTGACAAGCCCCGCTTGATAACCAAGCTCGCTTAATCTTATATCAGCATTGTCCTGTCTTAAAATAAGACGGTATTCACTCCTTGAGGTAAGCATTCTGTATGGTTCATCAATGTCTTTTGTAATAAGATCATCAATCAATGTACCAATATATGAATTTGAACGATTTAAATTAATATATTCTTTATTATTTAAATAATTAAAACTGTTAATTCCTGCAACAAGCCCCTGTGCCGCAGCTTCTTCATAACCTGATGTGCCGTTTATTTGTCCTGCCAGAAAAAGCCCTTTTATCTTTTTTGTCATCAAACCGCAATCAAGTTCAAGAGCGCAAACACTATCGTATTCAACAGCATAAGCAGGTTTTATTATCGAAACATTTTCTAAGCCCGCTAAAGAATGAATCATTTGAAACTGTGCTTCAATAGGCAGACTGGTTGAAAAACCCTGAATATAATATTCATAAGTTTCAACACCCTCAGGTTCAATAAAAATATGATGCGAGGGATTATGTGCAAAACGGACAATCTTATCTTCAATACTCGGACAATACCTTGGTCCTCTGCCTTTTATTAAACCTTGATACAATGGTGAATTACAAAGATTTTGTCTTATGATTTCATGGGTTTTTTCGTTTGTTTTTGTTAAATAACAGGGATATTGTTTTCTTATCGGGCGGTTTTGTTTAAAACTAAAAAATCTAGGCATTTCATTAATAATTTCATCCCCCGGATGAAGCTCTAATTTATTAAAATCAATTGTTCTGCCGTCAATTCTTGCAGGTGTTCCTGTTTTTAATTTTCTAACATCAAATCCTAATTTTTTCAAAGATTCTGATAACCCGACAGCGCTTCGCTCGCCCAAACGCCCTGCAGGAAAAGATTTTAAACCGATATAGATTCTGCCGTCTAAACTTGTTCCTGTTGTTAAAATTACGCAAGGAGAATAATATTCAACACCTAATTCATCCACAACACCTTTGATTTTAGAATTTTCAACAATTAAATCAACAATTTGTGTCTGTTTTAAGGTTAAGTTTTTTTCAGATTCAACATAATGCCGTGCAAGATATTTATATTCTTTTTTATCGGATTGCGCTCTTAAAGCCTGAACAGCAGGTCCTTTAGAAGAATTAAGAGTTTTTAATTGCATATAAGTAGAATCTGCAAGCTCAGCCATAACTCCGCCTAAAGCATCAATTTCACGCACAAGATTTGATTTTGCAGGGCCGCCTATTGCAGGATTACAAGGCATTAAACCGATATTGTCAATATTTAGAGTTGTCAATAAAGTTTTTAAACCTAATCTTGAAGCACTAATTGACGCTTCAATTCCCGCATGACCTGCGCCAACTACAATACAGTCAAAACTATTTAATTTATCACTAACCATAATTTAACAGCCTTTATTTTAATCTATAAAATAACTGCTCCATTTTTTTCAATAGGAAGATTTAAGAAATTTGCTTTAACATTATAGTAATCCCAAGTATTAGCAACTATTTCTTTTATCTCGCTGACTCCGATACCATTATAAATTATCAACGTTGAAG
>CAPYQR010000099.1:0-1434 GCA_948742005.1 uncultured bacterium | reverse complement strand
CCGTTAACATGTTTTAAATTATTCATTATATCGCTTAATCCCGGAACAAGTTTTTCACGGTAAGGTTGATGAAGCTTATCTTGAAGAGCGAGTTTTAAAAGTTCTTCATCTTTATTATACAAAGCTTCAACAAACATAGCACTTCGTTTCAAGTTATAAACAGCGCTCTGCATTGGAACTTCTTTAGGCAGAACCGAACGCGACACTTCTGTATTTAATTCATAATCAGGAATACAAACCATTAACTTCCAATCATCACACCATGGTAAATTCCTGCAAATAACAGAACCGTCTTCTTCCCAAGAAGACATCATAACGCCGCCTTTAAAAGCAGGAGCGATATTATCAGGATGTCCTTCTATTTCTGTTGCAATTGATAATAAAACTTTTTCATCAGTAACTCTTCCCAAAAGTTCATTCGCCGCAATCAACCCCCCTACAATAACAGAAGCAGAAGAGCCAAGACCGCGCGAGATTGGGATTTGGGTTTTGATTGTAATTTTAAGTTCATTCGGAGTTTGTCCGATAAAGTTATATAGAAGTTCAATTGCCTTATAAACAATATTGTTTTTATCTGTCGGAATATCGATTATATTACTTTTTTCATTATTTTTTTCATTAATAATATTGATTTCAATTCCTGTTCCGGGTAAAACTGTTTCTTCAACAGAAACAATATTATACAAAGGCAAAGCTAAACCAAAAGAATCAAATCCGGGGCCAAGGTTTGCTATTGTTGCTGGGGTTTTAACACTGACTTTCATTTTATTTCCTATTTTTATTGTACTTTTACAGGCATGATTAAACAAATATAGTTTGAAGTATCATCCTGCGGCTTAAAGATTGATGCTGCTAAGACGTCTGAAATTTCTATTTCAACATTTTTTGAATCCATGTTTTTTAAGCCGTCTAAAACATATCTGTAGTTAAACGCAGTTAACATATCATCAAAATTATATTCAATATCAATATAATCCTTTGATTTACCCGCTTCAGGCGTGTCTGCCATGATTTCCAATTGCCCTTGAGTAAAATTAAATTTAACAACATTTGTTCTGTCATTAACCATAATTGAAACACGTTCAATCGAATTGATTAATTCAACCCTGTCAATAACAATTTTTTTATCGTTAGAGTTGGGGATTAATTGTTGATATTTCGGATAAATTCCGTCAATCAATCTTGATTGAAAAGCAAGATTTTCAAATTCAAACAAAATTTTATTTTTTTGAATTTTTAAAGTAATGTTTTCATCTTCAACCAAAGAAGAAATTCTTTGAACTTCTTGGAGGGTTTTTGACGGAACAATAAAATTAATCGTTTCATCAACAGGTGTTTCAATCTCTTTTTGGATTCTTGTCAGACGATTGCCATCTGTTGCGGCAAGTTCAAGATTTTTTTCATTTATTGTAAAACAAACCCCTGTTAAAACAG
>CAPYQR010000098.1 GCA_948742005.1 uncultured bacterium | reverse complement strand
TATATTTTTTATCAACCGAGGAATTTATATATTACGAAGATTTTAAGGAGTTATTTTTTTTAAACACTTACTGTTTTGAACATAAAAAAGTATTGCAAAAAAGTTTTACACACCTACACATTTTTCCTAACCTTTCCTTCCTTTCTATGTACCAAGTAGAAATTCCCTGTTTTGCGCAGGGAATCTTTTTTTATTCTTGTAAATGTTCAAATGCCATTTGAAAAATTGTTTTAATATGATTATCATCTAGGGAATACAAGACATTTTTGCCTGTTTTTCTGTTTTTTACCAATTTTGCCGTTTTTAAAACTTTTAATTGGTGCGAAACTGCTGATTTTGTCATATCTAAAATCACAGACAAATCCCCAACGCAAAGTTCATTTTCATCCAAAGCCCACAACAACCTGACACGCGTTGAATCGCCCATTACTTTAAAAAAATTAGACAAATCATCAAATTTTTGCATTTTTGGCATTATTTTAAGCATTTCTTGAACAAGTTTTTCATTTATTGGTTTGCAATCAGATGTTTTTGTTTTTATTTGTTTCATAATAAATAAATTATAACAACAGTTGAACAACTTTTCAATTATATTAATTTATGTAAAATTATTCAGTTTAACAATTGACAATTGAACAGTTATTCAATTATAATTAAAATATAGTTGAATAACGATTCAATCAAAAGGAGATAATATGCCGCACAACGAACACACCCACGAACATCACTGTCACAATCACTCACATGAAATCAACAAAAACAACGAAAAGCGTACATTAAGCGTTATTATTTTTACATTAATTGCAATGATTGCAGAAATAGCTTACGGATATTATACAAATTCAATGGCGCTTTTAGCAGACGGTTTTCATATGGGAACTCACGCACTCGCTCTTGGTTTAACGTTAATTGCTTATATTTTAGAGCGAAAACTTGCAAATTCACAGCATTTTAAAAACGGTACGAACAAAATCGGCACTCTTGCAGGTTTTACAAGCTCACTATTCCTTGGTTTAACGGGTTTTGGAATAATTTTTGAAGCATTTGAAAGATTTATAAACCCTTTGAGTATAATGTTTGAAGAAGCCATTCTTGTTGCTGTAATCGGGCTTATTGTAAATGTTATTTGCATTTTTATTATGGAAACAAAACATGATAAAAAGAACTCTAATTCCGATTATAACTATAAAGCAGCCTATTATCATATTCTTGCTGATGCTTTGACATCAATTCTTGCAATTTCAGCACTTTTAGCAGGAAAAATATTCGGGATTATTTATCTTGATTCATTAATCGGAATTTTGGGCGGAATTTTGATTTTAAAATGGGCGTATAATTTAATCAAAGAAAGTTCAAAAATTTTAATTGATATGGAATAAGCTACTCAATTTCTTCAAATTTTTCAGCCAAATAAGCAATTGTTAAAGGAAAATTTGTTTGCAGAATCTGGGTTCTAAATAGCAATTGCTGCTGAAAAATTGAAGAATTTAAAACTGCATTAATTTCAGCCAATGTTTCAGCAGCAGGTTTTTCACACTTTTTATCGGTCGATGGAGGTTTTAGAAAATATTCAACAATTCCATTTTCAAAATCACTGAAATTTCTTTTAAAATTTTCTTTTTCATAATCAAAAATTTCATGGAATCCAGCCAAAGAACTAATTTTATAATCATCATTTTCAATTGGAGCTTCAAATGAAATATCTTTAATATGACCGAGTTCATGTTCAAAAATAAATTTTTGTACTCCGACATTCAGCATTCTTTCGCTAAGATGTGCACCTGATGACAATTTATTAACAAAATTAATCTCATTTACATTTTTAAGAAGAAAAATAATCTCCCAGGCGTCCAATTGCTTGAACAAAGACAGAAGCTTGTGTTTTTCTTTGTTTGATTTTATTAATTTTTCAAGGTCAAGAACAAATTCTTTATTTGAATTTAAATCAAAAATACTTATCTTAAACCCGCAATATTTAATTTTATAACTTTTTTTATTATGAATATTTAAAATGGTATTATCATCTAAAACTCTGCGTGATTTAAAATCAGACAAAATCTCTTTATTGTCTTTAGAATAAATTTTGTATACTGATTCATAATTGCCATTTTTGTCTTTTTTAAAATTTATTTTAGTTTTTGTACCATCGCTCGATGTGAGATTTTTTTCTATTGTAGAAAATTCAGGCGTTATATTAGCATGTGATATTATTTCAACTTTTCCATCAGGATAAGTTCTTTTTATTTCTAAAGCACCATCAAGGGCAGAGGGTGAAAATTTTTCAACATACAAAGTTTTATTATCTTTATCTTTAACTTCTTTTTTTAAATTCAAAGGATAATAGCTTTTAGCCTTATCATTATATAATTCTTTCGTTTCTATGTTAAACCCTTTTTCTTTAATTAAACTTTTTTTCAGATTAAAATCCGACTTAACGCCATAAAACTCTTTTTTAACAGAAATAATTTCCGCCTTTTTGTCATATTTTTTATGAATTTCAAAAGCGCCATAATCGCTTAAAATTTCAAAACCATCAACATTACACACAACCTCCACCAAATTAGCTTTGTTTTCTTCTATTAAATACTTAATTTTCTTTAAAACAACACCTAAATCACAGTCGCTTGAAAGCCAATAAAGCATAGGGCTCAGATTGATTTCAAAACCAACATTTATTGCACAATGTGCAAAAAATTTCATTAATTCATCAAGATAAACCAGGTTTTTTTCAATATTATCATATTCTTTTTCACTTAATTCGTCATGTGTTAATATCATCCCGAGAGTTTGCTTGAGGTTAAGCTTATTCATAAGATTAAAAGTTGAATTTTTAGAAGCGATTAAAGCTGCGATTTTCATTCTTTTTTTATTATTTATGGCTAAATCATCAAAATCTTGTGCAAAAAGAGAATTATATATAAAATTTACTTTATAAAAAATCGGAATTTTTTTGATAATTTTTGGATTATTTTTAATAAATTCATCAAGCGCTTTCATTCTTTTTTCAGATTCTTCAATATTTGAATCATCTAAATTAAAATAATCTGCAATATTGTTAAAGCAAAGATTAACGTTATTCAAGACATTTGGATAATTTTTAAGCGTTTGCGCCTTTTTAATCGAGAGCATTATTTGTTCTTCGCCATATTTTTCCAAATCGGAAATAAAATCAGCAGCAAAAAACTCGTCAAGGTTATTTTTAATAATTTCATCCAAAATAACAGCCAAATTTTTATAATCTGCTTTTTCAATTAAAAGCAAATTAATTGGATTAATTCCTTTTATTTTGTTTAATTTATCAGACAAAAAATTCAAAAATTCCTGCGCATCGGTATCAAATTCTCTTTTTGAAGCTGTTAATTTAACTTTATCTATAAATTGCGCATTTTTAAAAAAACCTTCATTTTTTTTCAAAAATTCAAAATTTTTTTTACTAATTTCACAATCATTATCAAAATCAGCTTCTAAAAGCGCTCTAAGATTTTTACAATAAAGGTTTAAATCATCAAGCAAGTTTGTTTTTTCTTTTATTTGTTTAATTAATTTTATTCTTTTTGAAAAATCAAGATTTTCATCAACATTACTTAAAAGAAGATAATTAAGCGAAAAAATTTCACCAAAACCATCAATTAAACCGGATTCAACAAGAGAATCAAAATCCTGCGGCTTAACTTTTGAATTTGATAAAACGCTTTGAATAACTGACTTAAATTCAAAATTATCTAATGAATTTGTTTTTGATTTGTTTTTTAAAAAAGCTTGAATTTTACTCAAAAGAACGATATTTGAAATATATTGTTCCGAAGAAAGAACAGGTGTTCCTTTTAAGACAGATTTAATAATTGATGATACGTCATTTGAAAAAATTCTTCTCAAAAATTCATAATCTTCGCTTTTATTAATTTCATCAATTATCAAAAACTTGTCTTTTTCAAATTCAAAATCAAAATCTTCTCTTGAAAAATAATTTACAAATTCATCCCTTTCAAGCTCAATTCCCCTGTCATTTATCATATTTAAAACTTCATCAATTTGCGAAATATCATTTTCGGAATTTAAAATCATACTAATATCGGAATTTCTGAGCTTAAATGACCCGTCTTTATTAACAATTGATTCTAATTTCTTTTTCAGTTCAGTTTTTAAGAAAATTTTTGACAAAGCTGTATAATTAATTTGACTTTGATTCAAATCAAACCCGTACATTAAAGTTGTATTATTTTGAAACACATTAAAATCAGGCTTCTTATTTGAAAAAGCAGCAGGTTTTGATTTGGTTAAATATGAAGATATGTTTTGAATTTTATTTATGTTCATTTTGAATATTTTTTGTGTTTATTTATGAGTAATTTTATCGACTTTCAGCCCACTTATCAGGATTTTCAATCATGTTTAAAAAATCTTCCATTCTTACATCATAATATCTGAAATATAATCCGCCCGTTTTCTCGTTTGGCAGACTTCGGTTAAAAAACCATCTTGCAACATGATTAACATAAGTTTTAAATTTATTATCATCTAAAGATAAATCAGCATTAATTGCTGCGATTTTGACCTTTTTTGTTATTAATTTAACAGATTCAACCATGCTTTCTTTTTCTTTTGTATTCAATTTATCAAAATATTCAGGAAACAGAGTAAAATCAAGCATTAAAGCACTCAAATCCAGATAAGAATTTTGTTGAATGTGTTTTTCCCAGGGTTTTATTTTGTAATAATCAATAATATGGATTTCTTGTTTATCACTATCTACAATTAAATTATTAGGATTGATTGAATCAATTTTATAATCCATAGAATCAAGATATTTAACATCTTTTGCAACCGAATCAAAGGAGCTTTGAGGCATTGAAGCAAGGTTTTTTATTTGTTTATTGAATAACTTTGCTTGCTCGGCTGTGACATTATACGCGCGGCATTTATTATCATCCCAGATAACATCGCTCCAATTAGGGATTGAATGTTCTGTGCCGTTTATTTTTTTTAAAATAATAATTCCGGGGTTTTTAGTACTCTGCCAGACTGGCTGCCCAAGATTAATATCAGAGGGAAATTCAGATACATCTATTTTATTATGGTCATTTTTATTTAAAACTTTTAAAACGTAATCATCTAAATCAGGAATTTTATAAACAGTCGAATTTGCACCTTTACCGATAATATTTTGTTTATCAATACTTTTTTCAATAATATCTGAAACATCAACACCGAAAGCTAAATTTTTACTGATTTCATAAGGCAAATCATTTTCTTTTTCGGCTTTTCCTTTAAAATTAACCGTATCATAAGGTAAAGTAAATACATTATTAGCACTCTTTACTCTTGCAAAATTTTGCGAAACAAAGTTAATACTGTGAACAGAAACACTCTTGACTATCATACACCCTCCTTGCGTTTATATAATTACAAAACACAAAAAAGAAAAAATTTGCGCTTTAAAAAAATAAAAAACTCTCAAAAATCTGAGAGTTTTAAAAAAGGAGGAAGTGGGATTCGAACCCACGGAACACTCGCATGTTCGACGGTTTTCAAGACCGCTCCGATCAACCACTCCGGCATTCCTCCGAAAAGTTACTTTAACATAATATATTAAAAATGATTTTATGTAAAGAACTTTTTTTGTTATTTGAATTATTTATTTTTTCATATTTAATGTTTTAACAACTTTATCCGTTAAATCAATCCCGCCAAAGAAAACAACGGAATTTTCAACAACAGTATCAACTTTTGTTTCAAGAGCTACTTGTTTTATTGCATTTTTGATTGCAGAATCGATTTCTGCTTCTTTCTTTTCTTTTAATTTCAAATAAGCTGTTTGTTTTTTTGAAAGTTCTTTTGCGGTTGCTTCTTCGAAATTCTTACGCTCTAAAGGTGATGATAATTTTTTGTATTCTCTTTCTTTATCAAGAGTGTATCTTTGGATTTCTGAATATTTATCAGAAATTTCATCGCTTAAAAGTTTAACTTTTGAATAATTTTCAACAATTTTATCAAAATCCACAACACCAATTGTATCTGCATTTGCGGTATTTGCTAAATTAGAAAATGCAAAAAGTGCTAAAATTGAACTTAGGCAAAATATTTTTTTCATACTTCTACTCCTTTAACTTATAAAAAAATTATATCATATTTTGTTTTATTTAGTATAATTTTATTAAAGAGGGGGTAAATTCAACAAAATGAAAAAAAATTACCAGAAACGCTCATCCAAAGAATATAATATTTTCAGGGGAATTTTCCAATGGATTACCTGCACGATTGTTTATGCAACATATTATAAATTAGTTTACAATTTAAAAAT
>CAPYQR010000097.1 GCA_948742005.1 uncultured bacterium | reverse complement strand
TTTTAATATTATATCATTATTTTTACAATATTCGCCAATAGTTTTTGCAATTGCTTCAAAAGAACTTTGGGAAATTTTTGGTATGAAAGCGAAATACTGCGTTTTTCCTTGGGTTTTAATTTCTGTTTCTTTTGAAAATCTTGTTAAATTTAAAATTTTCTTTTCTTTTAATTCTTCAATTAAATTGCTGTCATTATCAAATTCAATCATAATTGCGCCTGTGTCGGGATTATTGGTTAAAGCATGAGATAAATCCATTTCAAAGATTTTAAATTCATCAATTAACGGTAAAATAACATTAAAAACAGACCCCACATGCTCTTTTGATTCAACCCAGACTGCCCCGAGGTGCGAATCGATTAGCTGTTTTGTAATTGTTAAACCTAAACCTACGCCGCCTTCGTTTCGGTTTAGCGAAGTTTCGATTTGTGAAAATTTATCAAAAATTTTTGGAATATCTTCTTTTTTAATACCGATTCCGTTGTCTTTGACTGAAATTTTGATAAATTTGTTTTCAGGATTCAATTCTTTTTTTTCAATTTTTGGCATAATTAAATCGTCATAATTAACTTCGCTTCCTTTGATAATCTTTGCTTCAACATTTATCTTACCGTTGTTTGAAGTAAACTTAAGCGAATTTGATACAAGATTTGATAAAATTTGTTCAATTCTTCTTGAATCAGCATAAATTTCGGGCAATTTTTCTTTAATATCAAGGCTGATTTCAATATTTTTGCTTTGTGCAACTTGAATAAACGTATTTTTTAAAAGTTCTAAAGACGAAGTAATATCAACGATTTTATAGCGATAATCAAGCTTTCCTGTTTGAATTCTTGATAAATCAAGCAAATCTTCAATAATTCCCCCGAGACGCTGGATGTTTCTTTTTGCCATTGAAACAAAATTATTAATTTCAGGCGTAATTTCACCTGCTTGACCGGATAAAACTATTTCAAGAGAATTATTAATCGGTGTTAAAGGTGTTCTTAATTCGTGGGAAACAATTGAAATAAATTCCGATTTTAATTTTTCAAGTTTTTCAAGCTTTTTATTGGTAATGCTGATTTCTTCATATAATTTTGCGCTTCTTAAAGGCAGAGCTGCTTGATGTGCTATTGCTTGAAAACAATTAATATCTTCCGGTGTAAAAGGGTTAAACCTGAATAATTCCACTACTCCGAAAAAATCTTCCCCGACTTTTATCGGAGCGAAAAGTGTGTCAAAGTTAAAAATTTCTAATCCGTAAATTTTGCTTGAGCGGATTTGCTTTGTTGTTTGTATGATTTCAATGTCTTTAATTTCTTTATCGTTAAAAATAACAGGATTATCAAACATTGTTTTATAATTTAAAATTGAGCGGATTTTCAAGGCATCTGTTAAATTCTCGCTTGGTTCATATAAAGTATTTAAATTAAGCTTGGGATTTGAAAGAGAATTATAGATTAAAACGCTTGAAACATCAAAACTTAGAGTTTTTTCCATCGCTTCAATCATAATATTATATATTTTTTTAGTATCAAGTGTTCCGCTGAATTGCGAGCTTGTGTTGTATAAAACGTTTAATTGATAAAGGCTTCGTGATAATTCTTTGTTGTTTTCACAAAGCTTATCAAGAGTCTTTTTAGTTTTAAAGTGTGAATTAATTGTTGAAAAAAGAATTTCTTCCTTGATTGGCTGCTCAACAAAGCCGTTAATTAAATTTGAACTTTTAATTTCTTTGTTATCGTTAATATCACAAAGGGTAATGAGTTGAATATTTGAATTTTTGAAATTTACGCGGATTTGATTCGCCATATATTCAAAATTATCATAATTTGAATCAATTAAAACAATATCAGGTGCTTCGTTCCTTATTTGAAGTAAAATATCATCAAAAGAACCTGATGGCAAAATGACTTCATAATTTTTTTCTTTTTTTAACGATTCAAAGATTTTTTCTTGGAATTCGGCAATCTTAAGCAATAAAAATATTTTAATCATATTAAAACTATAATACACATCTTATTTTTTGCAATTTTGTATTAAATTTTAATATTTCTTATTTTAATTTATCATAAAATCAACCAATTCGCTTGAATCTTTAATGTTTCGCTCAATTATCCAATCAGCCGATGTTTTTCGCATTTTAATCATTTCAATCAATGGCTCTAAATATAATTTATCAAAAGAAGATAAGTTGTTTTTAGAGATATTAAACAATTCTTCTAAAATTTCAGCGCAATGAATTTTTGAAATTTTGTAATTTAAACCATAATTAATAGAATTAAGGTTGTTTTTTTCAATTTCATCAATTTTTAAAAAACTAAATTTTTCATTTAATTTTTTAAAATCTTCACACCCTAAACCCTTATAAAAAGCACAAAGTGCAAGTGCGATTTTGGGTTGTGCGCTGTCATGGTTTCTGATTTCAATATAATTTTTCAATCTGACATCAGGAAAGCAAAGACTTTGATGAAGAATATAATCTTCATATTTTGGCCGATAGTGCATGTTTGAATCATTATGATTTATATTTAAAAATTCCTTAAAAGTAAATTTGCCGTTAATTACGATATTTTTAGAACCGCGCTCAAAATATATTAAAGGAACATTTAAAATTTCTTTAATATATTTTTCAAACAGATTAAAATTACTTAAATTTAAAAAATTATTTTTAAAAATGTTTTTATAAAAAAACCCGCATCTGTCACTGCCTACAAAACGCCAGACATTGGCGCGCAGGGATTTTTTGTCATATAAAATATTATTTTCAAACGGACTGTTTGAGCAGAGTGCTTCTAAATACGGCATTATTAAATTAAAAAATCTTAATTTATAATAAGCATCTACTTCGTCTTTATAATCAACATTAATCTGAATTCCTGCAGTTTTTCTCATCATAAACCTTGCAAGATTTCCGCTTTTTTGATTTGGCAGATAATTATCCATAATCAAGTATCGTTTTTTATTCAAAAGAGGAATATCTTCAACTCTGTTTTTCGGGTTAATTCCATAACCTAAAAACAAAACATCGTAAGAATCGGCGATTTTATCAAGCGATGAAATAATTTTATTTAAAGAAAGGTCGATATCAATTATATTTTTTTTCGGCGAAAGACTAATTTCAAGCTGACACCCCGGTTCAAGAGAAACAGATGTGTTATCTTGTGCTTTTGCACCGATTAAAGTCTTGTCATCATAAATTAATTCCCAATTATTGTTTTTAGCAAATGTTTCAATGATTTTTGCTACAGATTTATAACTTGCACAATCAAGGGTTTTTTTGTTTAAACTTATTCTTTCGTATTCCAGTCCGATTAAATTTCTTGATTTATAATTTGTATAAAATTTTTTAATATCTTTAATTTCAAGCTTTGAATCCGTTTTTTGGATATTTATTTCTTTGAAAGTAATTTTTTCATTGCTTTTTTGAACCGTTTTACTCATAAAAAAATAATATCATAAATATTTTTGTGTAAAGTTAGCCTTGCGCACTATTTTTGTTATAATATTATTTTATGAATTTAAATTACACTTTAAGGGCAAAAAAATTCAAAGCAAAAAAAAATCTGGGGCAAAATTTTTTGGTTTCATCTGAAATTGTAGATTTTATTGCTGGTTTTGCAAACAATGAAGATGAAATTTTAGAAATTGGCCCCGGACTTGGTTTTGTTACGGAACGACTTGTAAGAACTGCTAAAAAAGTTACCGCGGTTGAATTAGATGAAGATGCGGTAAAGGTTTTAGAAAAAAATCTCTCTTCTTTTGATAATTTTGAACTTATTAAAGGTGATATTTTAAAATTTAATATTGACAATTTGCCTTTTACAAAAGAAAAAATAAAAATTATAGCAAACATCCCATACTATATCACAAGCCCGATTCTGGTTCATTTATTGGGTGAGATTGATGAATTGGAACACAAAAACAGAAAAAGAATTTCTGAAATTATTTTAATGGTTCAATACGAAGTAGCTCGCAGAATAATTGCAAATGAATCTTCGCCTAACAAAGAATTCGGACAATTGTCAATTTTATCTTCAATGTTCTGTGATGTTGAAATAATTAAAAAAGTTCCAAAAACCGCCTTTTTACCAAGCCCGAAAGTTGACAGTGCTATTGTTAAATTTAAAATCAACGATAAATCGAAATGTGAAATTACAAAACACTTAAAGCGAGTAATTAAGGCAATTTTTACATCAAGAAGAAAAAATATTAAAAATTCTCTGCAAAATTCAGGTTTTATTAACGTAGAATCAGCACTTGAAAAAGCAGGAGTTGACAAAAACGAACGCGGAGAAAAATTATCGATATTTCAAATGCAAAAAATCGCACTTGCACTTGAGGAATTTAATTAGAAACGAGCAAAAATGATAAACAAAAAAATAATAAAAATTAAATGCCCCGCAAAAATTAATCTTGATTTAAGAATTTTTAAAAAAGACGAAAAAACCGGTTTTCACCCAATTAAATCTATAATGCAGACAATAAATCTTTTTGATTATTTAACACTTAAAATCTCAACAGGCGATTCAATTATTTTAACGGGAAACAATAAAGAAATTCCTTATAACGAGGAAAATATCTGCTATAAAGCGGCAAAATTATTTTTAGAAAAAATAAATAAAAAAGTTCAGCTTGAAATTAATATTGAAAAAAATATTCCTGTCTGCGCAGGGCTTGCAGGAGGTTCAACGGATGGTGCTGGGGTATTGTATGGTTTAAATAAATTATTCAACAACTCCTTTACTGTTGATGAACTTCACAAAATGGCGCTTTTATTGGGTTCTGATTTAAATTTCTGTCTTGCAGGCGGAACAAAACTCTGTACGGGCAGAGGTGAAAAAATGGTTTCTATGCCTTTTTATGATTTTAAATTATCTCTTGTAAAGCCGAAAAATCTAAAAATTTCTTCGCGTGAAGCATACGCTGCTTTTGATAATCTTGAAAAAGAATCGGATATGAGAAATGACCTTGAATTTGCACTTTTGCCAAAGTATGAAGAATTAAGATATTTAAATTCCCTGGGTCTTCAAATGTCAGGATCAGGTCCTGCATATTTTTTAAGAGATAAAAATATTGATTTTAAATTGGATGAAGATAAATATTTAATTATAAATGACCTAAATTCTGTCGAACACGGTGTTTGTGAAGCTTAGCGGGTAATTTCAGAATTTTATTTTGTGTTATGTAAAGTTTTGTAACGAAATTTATATACTTTTTATTTAAAAAAGGCAATAAATTTAGATAAAAAAACTTTATTTAATTGTAGAGAGATAAATTTTAAAAAAGAGAGAAACAAACACACACGAGAAACAGAATATAGAGGATAAAAAATCATGGGATGGGTCGTTCTTACACTTAGGAAAAAAGAATTAACGAGAACCCACGCAGACCTTCAAATGCAGGACTTGCAGATTGCAAGAGAAAAAAGACAATTATGCAGGGAGAAGCATTATGAACAATGCGTAGTTAAAAACGCTCAAAGCGCAGAACTTAGGGATTTCAAAACAGCGTACAACGCAGAAAGAGATAGTATCAGAAGCCAAATTTCAGTTTTACAAACTGATCAAAAACAAGATGGTGTCGATAATTCACTTGAAATTGCAGATCTTCAAAGAGATTTAGAAGATGCACAACTTGATTATACTGATAATGTCAACAGCACAAAATCGTTCTATGAAAACGAACTTGCGATGATTGAAGAAGAATCAAACGACATCGAAACTCAATACGATGAAGACAAAGTAAGCATCGAAGCCGAAATGGAATCAGTTGCACAAGAAATCCAAGCACTTACAGATGCTATAAGCAACGAAATTCAAAAAACAACAATCAAATTATCATAATAATTAAAAACAAAAAAATTAAGTTAAGAACACATTTTATCCTCGTAATAATAAAGCCAAAGCTTCAAACTTTGGCTTTTATTTTTGTTTTTAATTTTATCCGAAGACTTTATTTTCTTTATCTGTTGGTGATGTTTTTGTTGTATCAACATTTGTTTCTGTATACAGTGACATTCTGGACGGGTCTATTTTTGGATATTTTTCTTTAACGTCTTTGATTTCTTTATTAATTCGATAAGCGTTTATTTCCCCCTGGGTTATTCTGCCGTCATGGTTGGCATCAATTTCATTAAAATTAGATAAAACAGTATCTAATAAAGATGACATTGAACTACCGCCGTTTGCACAAAGCTGGGAAAGCTCATTGTAAGTCATACCTTGCGTTTTTAATCTTGATACATGACCTGACAAATCCTGTGTTGAAATTTGCCCGTCACCATCCATATCAATTGTATTAAAATTTGTCATTAAATAGCTTCTGAATGTTTGATTAACTGCATATTGCAAATTAGCGGTTGAGGGG